>CALHBW010000274.1 GCA_937930625.1 uncultured Saprospiraceae bacterium
AATTGAGAATTGAGAATGTATAATTGATAACTAATTTTATTTTATAATTTGTAATTATTTAATTTTAAGTTTTTTATGAAATAAAAAATAAATTAATTATCAACTCTCAATTATCAATTTTCAATTTGGCGAACATATTGACTCCCCCAAATAATATTTTTATGCGACTTAAACATTGATTATTATTTATTAAAATTTTCTCCCAACTAAACAGCGACAACAACACTGATTATTAAACTAAATCCGGCTATGGCACTCCCTAAACCTATAAGGTCTCAAAGACCTTATAGGTTTGATTTCCAATATTTTATCTCAAAAAAATTAGTCGGAGCAAAAACCTTTCTATGAATTTTTTAAAAACCATCTTTACACTACTTTTTATTAGTTGTGTTATTGCAGCTATTGCCCAACCGAAAACGAATATCGACACATATCAGGGCTGTGCAATCGAACGAGCGACCCAAGCTATGTACAAGACATATCCCGGCTTGAAAGAGCAGATGAAAACACAACTCGAAGCACTGGCAAATCAACCACCACAACTCAAATCAGGTAGCGCACCGGGTGATGTTGTGCCTGTTGTTTTTCATATCATCCCTAGCCCTTGCGGGATAGATTTTGACTTTTCGAGAGAAGAGTTGGAAATTATCATTGACCGCGTCAATACTAACTTCGCCGGACAAAACACCTATGATTATGACCAGGGCGACCCTTTTTACAATACCTTCGCAGGTGATGTAGAATTGGAATTCAGGCTTGCCGAAGTTGACCCATATGGCAATCCGACAGAAGGTATTACTCGCCCGACTACTTCTATTTTTTCTTTTGACGGACTCAACCTCCAACCATCTTTGAAAGATATTGTACAGTGGAACCCTTCGCGCTACCTCAATGTGTGGGTTGTGCAGGATTTGGACGGTGCTTCAGGAGTAGCACAATATCCGATTACCGCCGCCAGTCAACCGGATGTTGATGGTATTGTGATGCATTACGATTATATGAAAGCAGGTAATCCGAATGGACGCAATGATATATTGACGCACGAAATCGGGCATTGGTTAGGTTTATTGCATACTTGGGGCGATTTTTTCTACCCCAGTTCTTGCCCGCCGGGTAATGTAGCGACCTTCTGTATTTGCGATGATTTTATTAATGACACTCCCAATTGTGACAATCAATTCCAAGCCTTAGATTGTCCTGATAAAGTTTCGTGTAATGTAGACAGAAACACCCATAACTTTATGGACTACGGCTGCGAAGTCATGTTTACCAAAGACCAAAAACAACGCATGTGGAATACCATTAATAATGGTATAGCTAATAGAAATCAAATAATAACCAATGATAATGACGATAGCGTTTTTATGGATGCTCATCCACAAAACAGCTTTGCCAAGTTGTATATGGATAAAGTCGTTTTCAGAGAATCTGATACCAATCCGGGTGCTATTCCCGAGACAGGCATTATCGAAATCAGAAATTGTAGTAATTGTTCTTTCTCGAATAATATCGGATTTACAACATCGGGACTGCCTCCTGCTATCTCTGTCAATATTGTCAAAATTGGCAACCAACAAGCTCAAATTAGTTTTAATGTCGATGCGACCAATCCATACATTCACCAAAATGATGTTGAGAATATCAGCATTACCCTTAATCAAAATGCAATTATTGGTACTTCGCAAGTATTTAATAATCGCACGATTGGCGGTCTGAAAATTGACTTCCGCCCCGAAGGTTTGACATTAGCCGGCTCACCTACCGGAACTTTTGCAGCTAACCAATTTACAGCTATTGTCTTACCTTATTTGGGAATAAGTGTTGGTTTTACCAATCGGGATGCCGTTGATGGTTCGATACGTATGTACAGCATAGGTCACACATTGGATGCTGCGGTCACATTCAATAATTCACCTTATGTCAGACGCTTTGGCGACAATCAAAATTTCAGTAGCTCATCCTTCCGCGAACTTACGGGGGGCAGTCCCGATGCCCCTAATAATTTGATACTGTACCATCCACAGAATCATACAGATTGGTTAGGGCAAACCGGCTATGTTGGTATCAAATATGAACATTGTCAAACCTATTATGCATGGATTAAAATAGAAGTAACTGCCACCAATGTCAACATTTTGGATGCAGTCATCAACCTTGATACCAACCAACCAATCATTACCGGAGAAGTCCCCATAGATTATTGTACACCAAGCCTTACCACTAATCAAAATGGAATGCATTTTACCAATGTCACTCTGGGACAGATTAATCAGGATTCCGGCAATGGTGCCTACGAAAGTTTCGTCGGTACTTCTACCAATTTATCTACTTCCTCTGCTTATACATTGAGCCTGACCAAACCTTCAAATAACTGGTCAATGTATTGGAGAGCATGGATAGATTATAATCAGGATTTTGATTTTGATGACCCCGGCGAACAGATTCTTGCTACGACGACTGCCAACAATACCGTTTCACAAAACTTCACCGTACCTACAGGTGCTACTGCGGGCGCGACACGCATGAGGGTTGCGATAGCTTATCAACCTACAAATTCAACACCCGACCCATGCGGCGAAAATTTCAGCTTGGGCGAAATCGAAGATTACACCGTCATCATAGGTGGCGCAGGCTGCAATGTCGGCGAAGCTTGCAATGATAATAATGTCTGTACGACCAATGATGTCTTGGATTCAAATTGTAATTGTGCAGGAACATTCCAAGATACAGATAATGACGGCATATGTGATGCCAATGATGAATGTCCCAACGACCCCAATAATAATTGCAATACACAAAACTACTGTAGCTCACAAGGTGCTTTTACAAATTATGAATTTATTCAAAATGTAAATGTTGCAGGTATCAACAATACATCAGGTGACAATGGCGGTTATGCCGATTTCACTGCACAAACAGCAAATGTCAATGCAGGTAGTGCTTACGTCATCATGCTGACACCCGGTTTTGGTTCAGCCGGTGCCTACAACGAACACTGGAGAGTATGGATTGATTTCAATAAAGACGGCGATTTTACAGATTCGGGAGAAGAACTATTGAGTCAAAGTAGCAATGCTGCCATCACCTCAACTATTAATATCCCTCCATCAGTATCAAGCGGTGCCACACGTATGCGAATCACCATGAATTATAGTAGTGCGGTTACATCTTGCGGTGGATTTACCTACGGCGAAGTAGAGGACTACAGCGTTAATATCGGTGGCGCATCCTGTACCGTCGGTGCAGTTTGCAATGACAATAATACATGTACAATTAATGATGTCTATGATTCAAATTGCAATTGCGCGGGAGTATTCCAAGATTCGGACAATGACGGCGTATGCGATGCCAATGATGAATGTCCCAACGACCCCAATAATCTATGTAACACCTGCACCACTGGCGCATCCTGCAATGACAATAATGCTTGTACGACCAATGATGTCTATGATTCAAATTGCAATTGCAATGGTACATTCCAAGATGCAGACGGCGACGGCGTATGTGCCGCCAATGACTGCAACGACAATAATCCTAATATCCCGACTACACCCGGTACAACTTGTAATGACGGCGATTCTAATACGAACGATGATGTCATTCAGGCAGACGGATGTACCTGTGCAGGTACAACACCAACAGGCAGTGAATACTGCGAACCAACAGGTCTGCACCCACAAATTTATATTTCCAATGTTTCTTTAGAGCAAATCAGCAACCCCACAGGGCTTGACGGTTACGGAGATTACACCAATCAGGTTGCCAATCTATCACAAGGGGAATCCTACACCTTGAGTGTTACGGAAAGTACGCCGTGGAGTTTTTACTGGCGTGGCTGGATAGATTACAATCAAAATAATGTATTTGATGCCAACGAACTGGTCTTGAGTGCCAATAATACCTCCGGCACTTTCCAACAAAACATTGTCGTACCTGCCAACGCACCTATAGGTACTACACGTATGAGAATTTATTTAAAGTATTCTAACGGAGCAGCACCCGACCCCTGCGACAATATCAGCTTGGGCGAGGTCGAAGATTATACCATCAACATACAAGCCGGAGCTTCTTCTTGCAATGCCGCAGTACCTACGGCAAGTCAGATAACTAATGCCGGCAGTGTATATTGCAATTTTGCTTATGGCTACTGCAACGGACATACAGGCGACAATAAGGAATTTGAACTAACCAATCTCTCTACGGGAAGCACAAGTACCTATGCAAGCAATACGCATTATGCCGCCTTCCCCGGTTTGAGTCAAGGCACCAATTACCGATACAGAGTCAGAATAGAATGTGGCAATACAGGCACTTATGGCGGTTGGTCGCCTTATCAAAATTTCACTACGCCATCTTGCAAATTGGCAACGGAAATTTTGAATCTCAACAACTTCCCCAATCCATTTAGCGACCGCACGACGATTGAATTTAGTTTGCCAAATGATAGTTCCGTCACCCTACAAGTCTATGACCTCACAGGCAGGCGAGTAGCTACGCTATTGGATGATGAATTGAAAATCGCGGGTAATCATCGTGTTATTTTCGATGGTAAAGCGCATCCTTCGGGCATGTATATATACACCATTCAGGCAGGTGAATATACAGGTACAGGTAAAATGAATATTATGAAATAAATTAACCGTAGAGACGCGATTAATCGCGTCTCTACGTGTGATTGAATTTTGTTTTTTTATGGGTGTTTCGTCAATTTTCGGATTGATGGAACACCCGTTTTTTGTAATAGCTATTTTTTCCAACAATATTTATCAAATTTAGTGTTCAAATAACAGCATTTTTTCTAATTTAAATTTTATATTATTTTAAATTAATTAATTTAAAATAATAATTAATATTTTTTATAAAATACTTTTAACCAATTATTTATTTAAATTTATTTATAATAAACTAAAAAAACAATACAATTTCAACACGACAAAACACCAAAAAATTACCTTTCTAACACCAACTTTTCCCTGCATCTTTACACCATCAAATAGAACAAGTATTCACACGCTCTCCAACAAAATTCCGACATCCACACCGATAAATTTCCATGCTGATTTCACACTTTATTTACGATAATGAGTAGATGAATAAATGACGAAATATTGAGTAAAACGAAATCCCGTACTTGATTTGGAAAGTAAATATTTTCCTTCTCAAACCACTCATTTATTCATTGAAACATTATTGCATTTTAAATCTACTCATTTGTTCATTTAATCATCTACTCATCATACTTCGCTATGAAAAATACAAGGAATTTTATACTCTGGTTGGTGTTGGTAAATCTACTATTATGCAGCACATTCCAATACACCTACGCACAAAACGTAAGTGCCACCCAAAACCCTCCCGCATACAATAACGGGCAGGTACAATACAACGTTTCGAGTTCATCGGGCAGCTACGAAATCTATACCGACAACAAAACCGCAGGACAAACGCTACTTAGCTCAAATTATAACGGCGGACAAATCACCTATCCGACCAATGAGCCGGGCATATATTTTGCCAAATCATTCGGTGATTTTGGCGTGGCGGCTTACAAGCCTTTCGAGATTAAAACGACCTCGACAGAGCCTTCCAACTTTGATACCTATTGGTCAAATATCATCAACAATCAACTCCCCGCCCCAAACGAACAACTCACAAATATCCAAACACAAGGAAATGGCGTCACCACCGCCGACCTGCGACTCGACAATATCAACGGCAAAAAAGTCTATTGCAGAATCGCTTATCCGACCAATGGCAGCAACATGGGCGCGGTCTTGCACATACAAAGTTTTTCGAGTACAAACACTTCAGGTACGGCGGTCATTTCAGCATTTGCGGCGGCATATAATGTCATTGCGATTTCTATTTCGGGCATTACTGATGTGCCTTACGGACAAGCCCCCGCCGATACGCCGCCCTCTACCAATCCCGATAATTTTTATTATAAAACCTCTATCGCAGCATCTTATCAGGCACTCCGATATATGGCTTCACGTCCTGATTATTCAGCTTCAAAAGGCATTGGATTATTTGGCGCAAGTCAAGGCGCGGGACTTTCTCTGATGGTGGGCGGTATAGATGCCGAGAATGATAATTTAGTCAAATGCCTCGTCATTACCCAACCAATTTTGTGTGATAATAGCGCGATTTTATTCAACAAAGCTGCCGGATTCCCCAATTACGTATTGAGTAGCGGCGCATTGGATGATAATGCCGTGGCTGCCGCCGCCGCTTATTACGATGCTACGCACGCTGCCAAACGCATTAGCGACCCCGTTTATTTTGGTATCGGCTACCGTGATTTCGTGACACATCCTGCCGGAAATTTTGCGGCTTTCAACGAATTGCGTGGTTCTGTGCACCTCACACACGCCGTCAACGAGGGGCATAACCACGCCTTCAATGGCTTCGGCGTTTGGACGAATCCTATCGCTGAAATGTTTTTTGAAAAATACATAAATGGAAATAATGTCAGTCCAAGTGGCAGCACCGTTTACTTTGTAAATGCCGGACCGGATAAAACAGTCTCACAAGGCGGAACGGTATCATTGAGCGGAACGATTGATGCTAAAAATGCACCAACACCATCATCCGTACAGTGGTCCTGTGTTGATTGTCCGGCTACGCCGAATTTTTCTAATGCCAACAGTTCAACGACCGATGCAACTTTCCCCTCAAATGGCACTTACACACTACGCTTTGGTCCGGTTAATTCTACCGGAAATGCAGCCGATAAATTATATATTCCTTCCGGCGATCCGAATCTATACCATACTGCAGCGGATTATGTGGTCGTGACGGTTGGCAACGGCGGTAATCCATGCGACAATCAAGGTGGTGATGCAGACAATGACGGCATCTGTGCATTTCAGGATTGTAATGATAATGATGCGAATTTTCCAAAACCAGTCGGTACGAATTGCAATGATGGCGATTCAAATACAAACAATGACATGATTCAAGCAGACGGATGTACATGCGAAGGTACGCCCATAGTTAGCGGTAATCCTTGCGAAAGCATACAAATCAGCACATCGGGCAGCAGCATTTTTATTTCAAATATCACCGCAGCAAATACGATGAATCTGAGAATCATAGGACCGGGAACGGGTTGGAACGACCTTGATATTTGCGATAATGATTGTGGTAGCACGGAAACTGTATCTAATTTATCACCCGGAAATTACACCGTAAAAGCCCTCAATTCTAATCCCGGATGT
>CALHBW010000275.1 GCA_937930625.1 uncultured Saprospiraceae bacterium
ATGAATTTCAGTATTGCAGCATCGCCCGATATGAATACCGCCAAAAGTAGCAGCTATCGTATGGGGATGTCTTTGGGCGGTTTTACTTCGGTAGAACTTTCTGATAAATGGCAGCTTCAAACAGGACTCGCGTATAGCGGTAAGTTTTTGAGTGATTTGCCAATAGATGAAGAACGATATCCGAATATGGAAGGCATGACGAAAGATTTGAATATGCACATCGCAGAGATTCCTTTGCACTTGCAATATACCATTAAGAAATCAACCAATTGGCGACCATTCGTTACGGCAGGGGTCACTGCTAATGTAGCGATGTTTGCAGATTATAATTTTAATAATGGTGTAGAATCTCCTTTTGATAGCGAACGGGAAGCAGGATTTTTTGAAGGTGGAAGATTGAGCGATAATGTATATGCAACTGCCGATATAGGCATAGGCTTGGAGCGTCAGTTGGATAAGAATCTGCATTTATTTATACAACCTACGGTCAAATTTGCATTGGATAATGTAGGAGCGCATAACGACCGTATCAACACGTTTTCACTTGTCATGGGTGCGCGTACTGCACTATAAATATTCAAATCCCAAATAACAAATTCCAATAAAATAAATTTTTTCATACGTAATAATTGATTCACACAAATTCAATTGGAAGAGCGCGAGGTTTCGCGCTCTTTTTTTCGTAACACAGACATTCCTCTCGACTTTTGCATTGTAATTTTAAATTATTTATAAAATACTGATTAATAATTTTTTAATAAAATTAAATTAATTTTCAATAAATAATTTTTAAATTTATAATTATTTTAAAACCAAAATACTATTAATATTTAAATAATTATAATGCAAAAGTTCAGATTCCTGTCTGTGCCACGTGAAGTACAGACAAGAATGTCTGTGTTACGCTAATATCCTCTCTTCCAATCAATTACATTCATCAAACCTTCCCCCTTTTCAAATCGCGAAAGTATTTCCATCGTCTGTCCCCAACGTTCCAAATCATCCAAAGGTGAGCCACCGCGATGTGGTGAAAGCAGCACATTATCCAATTCGTGAAACGGGTATTTGTAGGGAAATTTTCGCCCTTCCTCGTCAGTTTCGGGTTGGTAATCGTACCATACATCGCTGGCTGCTGCAAAGATTTTTCCTGTTTTCAAGGCTTCATAAAATGGCTTTTCCTGTACCACTTCGCCACGCGCCACATTCACGAGTATGCCCGACTCGCCGAGCAGTTCCAACTCCTTTTCGCCAATCATTCCCTTTGTTTTTTCGGTCAATGGAACGGCAAGTATCAGATTATCCACCACCGCAAGAAAGTCATGCAATTGGTCTTGTGTATAAAAATGCGGATTGGCTTGTTGTTCCTCCGTCAAAGTATTTTTCAACACATGAATCTCCGTATCAAAACCCTCCAAAAACCGATGAACCCGTTGATTTATCGACCCATAACCGAGCAAGCCCGTTTTGCGATATTTCATGGGGAATGATTTGCCGTCTTTATCGTCGGTGCGCCACTTGCCTGCTTTCATTGCATTGTGATGTAGCAACAAACGATTGCACAAAGTGAGCAACATGCCCACCGCGTGCTGTGCCGTAAAATAGGTGTGTCCATAGCTATTGCAGAGTGTGATTTTGTGATTAGAGTTGAGCGATTCTACAAAAGGAATTGCCCTATCAACGCCTACCGCCGGATGAATAATCAATTGAAGATGAGTGAGTTGTCGAAATATTTTATCCCAAAACGGACGCTGCACCACCCAACCCACCGTCACCTGAATATCTTCGGGGTTTTCAATCGCAGCCGCTTCGAGTTCATCTTTTGTCAGGAAAATAAACTCCATCGAATCGCTTTTTAATGGATGCTGAAGCAGGTAATTCTGCAATGCTTCTTTGACCTCCCAAATGAATAGTACGCGCATTTTTTTTGATTTTTCAAACGTAAAACGATTTTGCAAATCGTTCCTTCGTATGGGATAACGATTTACAAAATCGTTTTACGTGACTCTATCCGAAAGTCTTATTCCTACAACACTTCTTAAACTTCTTGCCGCTACCACAGGGGCATGGGTCGTTGCGTCCGACTTTTGGAGATGCCTTGATGACGGGTTTTTTGTATTGATTATTGTTATTGCTTTTTGTTGGCGCATCAAACAATCCTTCAAACATATTTTCGGACCTATCTGCCAAATACCTGGACGTTTTCGTTTCCACAAATAACTCTTCATCAAATTTCTCAAAACGACTGTGTCTGACTTTTCTTGAATTGTATTTTTTATTATAAAATTCATAAATATCCTGTGGCATGGGTTCAATGTCGGCAGCTTCCGGTGCTAATTTGAGTCCCTCTATAATCTGTTCATCATTACCCATAACCATGTGGAATATCCACCCTCTTTTTTCAAATTCTTCGACATACTTGGCAAAACTCATATCTCGTAGATGAGAAACATGAATCAATGACCAACTAATGAATTCAGAATCCGTAACTCCTCTATCATCAGGATTTTGCAGCATGTAGTCATAGATTTCTTTGCAATACCCGACCACCTGCTCGCGTTTTTCGGGATAGTGCAAAGCCGTCTGAATCATGGCTTCCATGGCGAATATTCTAGCCCAATAATATTGATTGGGTTCGAGTATATATGATTTGAGCATCTCGGGTTGGTCTTTGCCCAAGGCAAAAAGCGGTTTCTCGAAGGTTTCAGTGAGTATATCTCTAAACCAATAGTTCAAAAATTCTTCGCCTTGCCTAAGCACATTCAACAAAACGGGCAGACTTTCTTTCGCTTCCAATGCCCCCAAAAAATAAGCCGCATGAATCATAAAATCCTGCTCCGACTCATCGAAGTCCATATCATATTTTGCTTTAAAATATTCAAACCGCCGAATACCATCTTCAAGGATACGCTCCAAATCCTCAATCAAACTCTCATGCGGCAAAGCCATAATTTCCCTTATAGTTTCTTCGGGAAATTCATAGGAACTCTGCGTGTAAAATACCTCTAACTCCTTGTTTGTCAGTTCGGGCGGAGCTTCGGTTTGCTCTAAAGTATAGGTCGGAAATGATTTGACAACAGGATTCTTTTTTCTTTTTTCATCATCTCTTTGCATACGGATAAATCCCATTTGGGTAATCTTCTTTGCCAATAGTTCCGTTCTGTGGTCGTCAGGGTCATATTCTACCATCAATTCGAGGTGTTTTTCGGCAGCTTTCCGGTTGCCCCTTTCTACTTCATACCAACCTGCCAAACAACAGTAGGTCAAAAATTCGCTGTAATGATAGACCTCTACATCCGGGCTTATCGTTTCTATTTTTCTGGGATTGCCGAGTAGTTTTTTGGCTACCTCAAGATTACCGTTTTGCAGACTATCTTCTATCACACTGAATTTTCCGAAAAGATAATCCGGATGGCTATTGAGTAGTTGTAATTGTATTTTTTTAGCTTCAAAAAAATCATTATTCATGCTGTATAAACCTGCCAAATGATTTTTGAACGAGGGAATATCAGGGTATTTATCAATATACCTTTTGATAGTTTCAGCATGTTTGAGATTACCGCTATGTGCCAAGTCGTAAGAATCGTCGTAAGCAGCTTTCATTTCCTCATCTTCCGCTTCCTTGCCCATCGGTTCATCACATACTTTGTAGCCAAATTCTTTGTAAAATCTTTTATTATAGGTGTATTCTTTCATAATTCTAAGTTTGTGTTTTTTGATAATTTTTCAAACGTAAAACGATTTTGCAAATCGTTCTTTCATATAATGTAACGATTTGCAAAATCGTTTTACGCTACTCTATCCGAAAGTCTTATTCCTACAACACTTCTTAAACTTCTTGCCGCTACCGCAGGGGCAGGGGGCGTTGGGTCTGATTTTCTTACGGGGGGCTTGCACAATCGGTTGTTTGCGCTGATAATTATTGTTATCATTATGGTCATTTTTTGGCACTTCTATCGGTATGTCTGCTAACTTTCTACTCATTCTTTCGACGATATATAGCGAAGCCTTCGAGTTGAGATATTCTTCTTTTATTTCTTTCAAACTGCTGTGAAATACCTTCCTCTTTTTGTATGACCCGTCATAAAATTCATAAATATCCTGCGGCATAGGGTCTAAATCACCTGCTTCAGATGCCAAGCTGTATTCTTTCTTCAACGATTCCAGATGGCTAATCATGTACTCTACCCATTTTCGCTCATCAAATTTTTCGAGATACTCAATAAAACTTTCGTCGCGCAAATTAGCTACATAAGATAAACTCCAACTAATAAAAGAGGTGTCTACAATCCCCTCTTTATCAGGGTTTTGAAGGAGATAGTCAAAAACTTCTTTCAGATAAGCAACGACCTTTTCATACTTTTCGGGATAATGCAGGGCTATCTGTACCATCACATTTAATACGACATTTCTCGACCAATAAAACTGATGCGGCTCCATCAGATACGATTTGAACATATCCAATCGGTCTTTTCCCAACATAAATAAAGGGGCATCAAAATCCTCTGAAATTGTATCGCCGTACCAAAAATCCAAAAATTCTTTCCCTTGACGAAGCAGATTCAAGACCTTCGGCAGACTTTCCGTAACGTTCAGAACTGCCAGAAACCGTATGGCATGACCCATAAAATATATGTCGTTTGCAGCATGAGGGTGTATTTTATTGGGTTCAGAATTTTTTTTGATATACTCGTAGCGACCAATACCATCATCAATGATAGCCTCCAAATCGTTAATCAGGCTTTCACGCGGCAATTCCAATACAGCGGACATAACAGCCTCCGGCAAGTCAGCTTCCGAATATTCATAAAAAGCATCCAACTCACTATTTATCAATTTCGCACGTATATTGGTAGGCTCTAATGCATAAGTAGGAAATGAATCAACAGTAATTTCAATGGCTTGCTTTTGCAGATAATTATTTCTGGATTTCTCGAAAGTTGACTCTATCATTTTGTCTGCCAACGACTCCGTTTTCTGGTCATTCGGGTCCAATTCCACCATCAGTTCAAGGTGTTTTTGGGCGGCTTTGCTATCACCTATCTCCACTTCGTACCAACCGGCAAGATAATAATAGCTCAAAAATTCACTGTGATGATATATTTCTGCATTGGGGCTTATAGTTTCAATTTTTCTGGGTTCACCCAATACTCTACGTGCCATTTCAAGTTCTCCGTTTTTCAGGCAGTCTTCTATCATAATTATTTTCCCGTAGAGGTAATCAGGATGTTGATTCAGCGTCTGGAGTTGTACTCTTCTGGCTTCCAAATGTTGATTATTAACAATATATATAGTCACCAAATGGTTTTTAAACGAAGGGATATTAGGATATTTGTCAATATATTTTTTAATTATATCGACACCTGCCATGTCGCCGTTTCTTGCAAGCGCATAAGAATGTTCATAAGCATCATACTCTTCTTTATTTTCAAGCCCTCCATCTATTGGGTCTATTGTCACTTGATAGCCGTATTTGAGGTAAAAATCTCTGTTGTATCTGAGTATTCTCATAATCCTTATTTTTATAATGTGAAGTTTGGTTATGCAAAAACGATTTGCAAAATCGTTTTACGTCACTCCAACTTCACCAAGTCCCTCAACTCCCCATTCGACATATCGCCAATCCATTTTTCTCCCGTCGAAACTGCCAAGTTAGCCAGTTCTTTTTTATTGAGTAATAATTGATTAATTTTCTCCTCAAAAGTCCCTTGCGTGATGAAGCGATGCACCATTACATTACGGGTTTGTCCGATACGATAGGCGCGGTCGGTGGCTTGTGCTTCTACTGCCGGATTCCACCAGAGGTCGTAGTGAATCACATTGCTTGCGGCGGTCAAATTTAAGCCCGTACCACCTGCTTTCAAGGACAAAATAAAGACGCGCGTAGTTCGGTTATTCTGAAAGTCTTCGACCATTTCATCGCGTTTTTTACGACTCACACCGCCATGCAAAAACGGCACTTCCAAACCAAATTCTTCACCCAACATCTCCACCAACATCTTCCCCATTTCCTGATATTGAGTAAAAATGAGCGTCTTTTCGCCATTATCCAAAATCTGCCGCAGCAAACTAAATAGTAAAGTCGTTTTACCCGACAATTCCGGGTCGCTTTTTCCTTTTTTGAGGAAATGTTTGGGGTGATTACAGACCTGTTTTAGTGCTGTT
>CALHBW010000276.1 GCA_937930625.1 uncultured Saprospiraceae bacterium
TAACATTTTGACGGTGGCTTTTGCGCTTATTTTTCACTTTAAAATCATTCATTTATCCCGATAAAATCACGCTTTCAAAGTAAAAACTAAGCACAAAATCCCTCACGTCAAAAAGCTAAATTCTTAACCTAAAAGAGTATAGAGATTTTTGATTTTTGATTGGTTTTTGCTTCGCAAAATTATATATTATAAATTCGCGTAACGAATCAATCAAAAATCCCTAAATCGAAAATTCCCCCTGCAACATCTTGTCACATCTTACGTAAAAAATCCTATCTTTGAGGAGCGTTTTACGCGCCGCTATTCACACACACACAAAACGAATCACGAATCAACAAATCACGAATTACAAATCACGAGACATAAGCCTAAGTTTAGATGGATAGAAATTTTACAAGAATCGCTGTCTTATTGTGGATTACTGTGTGTTGTTCAGGTCAATTATTGGCGCAGGACATCCACTATACACAATTTTACGACAGTCCGCTCAATCTCAATCCTGCATTGACAGGACATATAGAAGGCAAATACCGCGTTAATGCGATTAATCGCACTCAATGGAATATCTACAATACACTTTCTGCCTCCTTCGACATTAATTTTGGCAAACCGACACAAAGCAACTCATGGGGCTTGGGTGCCGTTATCGCCAATGACCGCACTTCCGGCGGGCTTTCGACGCTCGAAGTACTACTCGGAGCAGCTTACCATTTCAATGTTGATGGTCGGGAAATCAATTATATTTCCGGTGGTGTACAGGTCGGATTGATGCAAAAACGTATCGACAGAGGTGGGCTATCCTTTGAGAATCAATTTGACCCGACCTCCGGCGAATTTAGTTCCGGTACAAATGTGGAAACAGGACTGACATTTACAGATCTTATTAGTCCTGATTTGCGCGTTGGAATTACATGGAGTACCTATATCGACAATTTTAATTTCAAACTCGGTGCGGCTTATTTGCACTTGCTTGGTGGCAATGAAGGGTTTATTACAGAAAGCGATCTTCCTGCCCGTCTTGTTGCTCACGCTGAAGCAAAGGCAATGCTGGGAGAAAGCATTTTCTTGCGCCCACATGTGCTATACATGACACAAGCCCAAGCCAGTCAATTGAATTTTGGAACGCATTTAGGATATTCATTTGTCGAAAATATGGCAGTTTACATCGGCGGAGGTATGAGGTCTGATGATGCGATAATCGCAATTCTCGGAATCGAATTTGTAGGTGTACGTGCCAGCATATCCCGCGATTTTACCAATACGCTTGTAAGCGATGTCGGAGTAGGTTTCGGCTCTACCGAAATAGCCCTTTCCTATACAGGAGCAGCCGCAAATCGTACCAAACCTCTTCTCCCCGCGATACGCTTTTTTGACTGAGTAAGTTTAAGTTTAAGTCTAAGTTTAAGTTTAAGAATTTAATTTTCAATTAAATTTATATTTTATAAAATTATTATTTTTTGAAAAAAAATAATTTTTAAACTTAAACTTAAACTTAAACTTAAACTTCATTAAACTTATTTATGAAAAATCATATCATATTCACCATAATATTATTGTTGGGTTTAGGTCAGGTCATTGCTCAACCCGGTAAGAGCAGAGATTCGTCCGAAAAGCACCTCTTGACTGCCAGCGAATTATTGACCAAATCCAGTTATTATAATGCCATTAAATTTTTGGAACAGGCACTCGTGCAAGAACCCGGCAAGGTGACTACCGTTTACTTATTGGCAGATACTTACCACAAAGCACGGGATTATTCCAATGCTGCCGACTATTACGGCTTGCTCATTGATTCCAAAGACCCGGCAGTTTTCCTCAATTACCCTTTAATCAGATTGCGCTACGCAGAGACATTGCAACAAAGCGGAAATTATAATAAAGCCCTTGAGCAATACGAAACTTTTGCAAAGAGTTATAACGGCGATGATGCTACACTGCACATTCAAAAAGCCAATACAGGGTCAGCAGGTTGTAGAATGGCAATCGAAACAGGTAAACCGCAACTTGTACGTGTACGCGCTTTGAGTGGCAATGTCAATACGGGCTATACGGATTACGCACCACTTCCTGTGGGCGATAGCATGTTACTGTTTTCATCCATTCGCTCCAAACAACTGATTGATACCGAAGATAGCGATTACCCTCATTCAAAAATATACGTAGCCGAAAAATCAAGTAGCGGACGTTGGGGCAAAGCGCGAATATTCAATCGTATGATTTCGGGTGGCAGAGACCATGTAGGACATGGAGCGTTTTCACCGGATGGCAAGCGTTTTTATTATACAGAATGTCCTGCACAAGAAAATCGTCAGGCAAAATGCAAGGTGTATGTCAGTGAATACAAGGATGGTGATTGGAAAAAACCCAAGTCAATCAAGGAAATCAATATTTCGGGCTACAAAAGTACAGCACCAACCGTCACACGCGATAATCGCGGCAGCGAACGCATATATTTTTCTTCCGACAGACCTAATGGAAAGGGCGGAATGGATATATGGTACACGACAAGACGCAAAGGCGGTTCGTATGAACCCGCAGTAAATTTTAAAGAAATCAATACGCCATTCAACGAATCTACGCCCTATTATGATGATGCTTCCGGCGAATTTTATTTTAGCTCAGATGGTCGCGGAGGTTATGGCGGATATGATATTTATGTGGTGGGCAGCATCGAAACAAGTACTGTGCAGAATCTTGGTTTGCCTATCAATTCGAGTGCAGATGACATGTATTATGTCAAAGATAAACAACCTGAACGCGCCTTTTTGGTTTCTAATCGTGCTAGTAATTTAGGCGTTTCTAATCGTACTTGTTGTGACAATATCTATTCCGTAGCTTACGGAGAAGCACCCGACGAAGCACCGGATGTCGAACCTGAATTTGAGGGTATCGCTGTATCGGGTTTTGTGTATGCCGCTACAGATGTTTCGGTAGATGAATTGGAAAATGCACGATTGAAACTGTTTGATAATTCCCGTCCTTCTAATCCGCGATTATTAGACGGGAAAAATTCAAGCACCACGAAAGGCTACCGTTTTATGCTCGAACCCGACCGAGAGTATCTAATTGAGATTAAAAAAGATGGTTATGTAAAAGAAACCATTACCGTCAGCACAAAGGATGTACAAGGTAACAAGATGTTCCGAAAAGATATTTATTTGCTCAAACAAGGGGTGAATGTACAAGGAATGGTTTACTCGGAAGATGATAGGGGAAATCTGACCCCGTATCTCGGTGCAGATATTGTTGTTTCGCAGAAAAAAGGTGTCGGAACGAGCGAGGTCATTTCTAATTTTCAATCACAATCTGATGGTTATAAAGTATTCCTGCCCACAGGTGGCGAATACAAAATTATGACGACGGCAGATAATTACCTGACGACGAGTTTTGAAATAGACACCAGAACTTCGACGACTTCGGGGCAGAATACTAAAGACATTATTCTACGCTCGAAAAAGAAGGGCAAGACTTTCAAAATCGAAAACATTTACTACGATACCAATAGCTCAGAGTTGCGCCCCGAATCCTATCCGCCACTCAATGAAGTATTACTTTTGTTGATTGACAATCCAAATATTACGATAGAAATAGGCGCACATACCGATTCAAAAGGTGATGCAGATTATAACCAAGACCTCTCGCTCAAACGCGCCGAAAGTGTCGTCGATTATCTCGCAGCAGCAGGTATTGCGCGTGACCGATTGCTCTCCAAAGGTTATGGCGAATCTAATCCCGTAGCAAGTAATGATTCAGACGAAGGACGACAATTAAATAGAAGAACTGAATTTAAAATTGTAGATTTGGGGAATTAAAATTTGGTTCATAGTTCATGGTTCATAGTTCATAGTTATCAGTTGGTGCAAAGTACATGCGCGTTTTTTTTACTACGTAAAAACATCAATCACAAACCATGAACTACGAACTATGAACCATGAACTATCAACTATGAACTTCTGTAACCATTGCGGACAAGCGGTACATCTCAAAGATATTCCGGGAGATAATATGCAGCGTTATCAATGCGAGGCTTGTGAGATGATTCATTATGAAAACCCTAAAATGGTGGTGGGTTGTCTGCCGATTTACGAAGACAAAATTTTGCTTTGCAAACGCGCCATAGAACCGCGTAGCGGTTATTGGAATTTACCTGCCGGCTACCTCGAAAATGGAGAAACCGCCGAAGCCGGCGCCATGCGCGAAGTATGGGAAGAAGCTTTAGCCAAAGTCGAAATTATAGGTATCCACTCCGTTTATAGCATCAAACACATCAATCAAATTTACCTTTTTTACCTCGCTGAACTTACACCGCTTGAATTTGGTGTGGGAGAGGAAAGTCTTGAAGTACGCTTATTCACAGAAGCAGAAATCCCGTGGAAAGAAATTGCTTTTACTTCTTCGATACACGCTTTGAAATGCTATTTTGAAGACCGCAAAACAGGGCAACAACGCACACATCGTGGGGCGTTTTTGATGAGTTGACGAGTTGTTGAGTTGATGAGTTGACGAATGAGTGTATTCAAAAAAAAATGTGTCACACAGAGTACAGATAATTAATTCTCTCTGAACTCCGTGTGACACAGACTCAAGCAATTGATTCATCAATTCGTCACCTCGTCAATTCATCAATTCATCAACTCAACAACTCGTCAATTCGT
>CALHBW010000277.1 GCA_937930625.1 uncultured Saprospiraceae bacterium
CCGGTGGCGAGTTTTGGTAAGTATTTTTTCTTTTGCTCTTCATTTCCGAATTGCAAAATATGTCCTGTACACAAGGAGTTATGCGCCGCTACCGACAAACCAATCGAACTACATACCTTCGCAACTTCCTCAATTACAGTGATATATTCCTGATAACCCAAACCTGCTCCGCCGTATTCTTCCGGCACGAGTACACCGAGGAAACCCATTTCGCCGAGTTTGTGCATGACATCTTTCGGAAAATGTTGGGCTTCATCCCACTCCATCATATCGGGTCTGATATATTGTTCAGCAAAATCACGCACACTGTCGGCGATGATTTTCATTTCGTCTTGTGCTTCCGCTACTTGTATCATTTATTTTATATTGATTAAAAAAAGCGAACAAAATTAGCTTTTTTTGGGCATTTATTATAAAAATTTGGTTTGAAAAACCTTCGATTATTTAAACGTATAATTCATCCTCATTGTTGCACTAATTCATTAGACGAAAAAACATGCTCATAAAACACTATCAGTTTCTTTTCCTCTTCTTCCCAAACATAAACTTTGCCTGCTTGTTCACAAGTTGATTTTAATTTATTATACAATTCTTTATCCTTTAAAAGTCGTTTTATGGCGTTCACAACAGCCTTCGTTTCCAACTTATCCAATGCCAAACCCACTTCATATTCATTCAAAATTTTTCGCACTTCAGGATAATCCATATTTATAGACGGAACACCTGCCTGAATGTAATCCAAAAACTTGTTCGATAAGGCATAATAATAGTTTAAGCCCTTATTTTCCAGCAAATTTAGTCCAATTGTCGCTTGCGGAGTCAATTTGTGCAAATCGGCAGGTTCTACATAACCAAGAAATTTCACGCGGTCAGTCACCTTTAATGTTTTCACCATTTCGCGCAATTCTTGTGATAAATCGCCTTCCCCTGCCAGCCACAATTCAGCTTCGTCAATTTCTTGTATCGCTTCAATCGCTTCGGCTACTCCCCTACCCTCGTTGAGTGCGCCTTGATAAAGAATTATGTTCGTTGTTCTTTGTTCTTTGTTCTTCGTTTCCTCTCTTGTCTCTCCTCTCATGTTTCTCGTCTTTTGTCGTCTCACGGGCGCATTTCGGACGACAGCGAATGTTGTACCGTACTCATTTTCAAATATTTCCGCAAGGCTATCGCAGACGGTGTAGGCATACTGAGTGCGTGGAATTGTAAGTCGGGCAATGCGTTCCCACACTTTTTGGATGCGTGGTCTGTCCACTACTTCCGGTACTTCCGTGAAGTATTCGTGGGCATCGTAAATGAATTTTTTTCGACGCAATTTAGTCGTAAAAAAGGTAGGTAAAATCGTATCCAAATCTATCGCACACACCGCATCCGTTTTTGCGAAAAGCAAATAAAAAAACAAACGTATATTATATTCGAGATAAAATAATTTTCCTTTTTTGAAATAGCAATACAAGCGTTTTTGTTCAAAAGGAAAGTCACGTAAAGGCTTGGAATTGGGCAGTTTACGTCCGATGAGCTGCACCTCGTAACCTGCATGTGCGAGTGTCGTGCAGATACGTTGCATACGTTGGTCGTAAGTGAGGTCGTTGGTGACAGTGAGGAGGATGCGTGGCATTTTTTGGAACTTAATTTTCGCTTATCCTACGTTGAATGTCACTGACCCTTTGCTCTCTGACACCTGCTATAATTGAGATTTTTCTTGGTGAAAGACCGAATTTTTTAGTATTCAGCATGTTGATAATCATCTTTTCTACCGCTACTTCTTTCTCTTGTTCTAAGCGTTCTTTCATATCAGCTACACGTTCTCCGTATAATACGCTATAGTGCACATCCATATATATAACACCAAAAATTTTGCCTTTATACACCTTACGCATAGTTTGGAATTTGGATTGCATATCAAGAACTTCCTCTTCGGTCATATCCATTATCATGGCAACTTGCTTAACAGATACATCACGTTCATCAAACAATTTGCCCATGATTCTTAACCTATCTTGTTCCATATCTTTTTGTTGTTTGAGTTCCAAGCGAGCAGTCAGCTCTTCTGCAGTTTCTCCATAAACCTTTTCAAACATCATCTCTAAAGCCATTCGTGCACTTTCTTTTTCGCGTTCGGTATATTCAGGTAGCTCTATGTCTACGATACCTTTCATTACACCTTTCTTTCTCATACAAATCAATTTATTTTTCACTTAATTTAGCTTGAATATCAAGGACTTGTTGTTCTGTAACACTTAGAATTTTTGCGATTTGTTGAATAGACAGGTCTGTGTCAGTGAGCATATTTTTGATAGCTTTTTCTCTTTCTTCTTGTTTTTCTTCCTGTTTTTCTCTTTCAACTTTCTCTTGAATCTCTCTTTCAACTTTCTCTTGAATTTCCTGTGCCAAAAGCTTACCGTACTCTTCTACGGTTACGCCATGATGTACCTCAAACTTGATTTCCATTATTCTCATTTCTGTCTCATTGTATAGAGGTTTGTCTGCATGAGTAGCTTTCATATCTGTTTCAAATTTAATTTGTAAATCTTCGGGTAATATCAACATAAAATTAATAAATCGGAGTAATGCAAACACCTTTTCCGAATCATAACCTCGCTTTAATCCCAATTCATACAATTTACTCTTAAAATCATACCGAAGTTCATCTTTATTTTTCGATAAATTGAGGTATTTGACCGCAAGCATCGCAAGTGCAAAGGGATTATCGTCTGCCAAAAGTTCTTCCTCACTCACATCTTTCAGCACGAAGGTATTGTACTCATAAATCGCCTTTGTACCGAGTTTTTCATATTTAAATCGGTTATAATTCTTTGGCAATGAATCGCTTGCAAATACCGCTAAAGCCGTCACTACCTTACCAAAAGAATCATAAATCCGATAAAAATAAACGAACATCCGCTCATCAATATTCGGTCTGCCCGACGATTCTACCTCTACGTGAATGAGCAACAACTGTTCGTCACCGTCTTTGAGATACACTTTGAATAACTTGTCGGATTCTACTTTTCCGCCTTTATACTTGTCTGCGACTAATTTATGCAATTCTTTATCAAGCGATTCATAGGGCTTACTCCAATCCACCAAAGGGTAAACATGTGGCAGAAAAAACGCCACAAAATCCTGAAATAATGCCGTAATCAACACCTTCCAACGGGTGTCGTGGTCTATGGGTATCTTCTTCATCTTGGTTTATTTCCTCAAAAATACAAATTTTCTTTGAAAAAATCAGATATTTTTTCGCTCAACAGAGAACCAAGACAAGGTACTTTTCATAACATATTTTTCTGTCAAAGACCAATTCAAAATTCGGAGCGACCGTAGCGTAATGCCTCTGGCTTGCGCCGCGTACTAATCTACTGCGGCGCAAGCCGG
>CALHBW010000278.1 GCA_937930625.1 uncultured Saprospiraceae bacterium
GTTTTAAAATCTCTCAACACCACCTCCATCCCCACTGCATCTTCCATAATTCGCAGTGGACGTTCCGCTGATTTCAGCTTGCCTGTTTTGGCATAGACGATGTAGGCTTCGTTGGATTTCAACTTGCGTTTACAAGGCGTATTGCAGCCGAGATATTCACCATTGACGTAGATTTCGGCATCGTGATTGTCGGTACTTTTAAAGGTGACTTCTATGCCGTTTGCGTCGATGAATGGCGTAATTGTTTTGCTTGGTTCGACCTTTTTGGGAGGTGGCGTATTGTCTGATGTTTTATTGTCTTGCGGTATTTCTGTGGGATTTTTATCTGTATTTTCAATAGATGAGGTATTTCTATTCAAAAAATAATAACCGCCAACGACCACCAATGCTGCCGCTACGATAGGTCCGCCGAGTTCGATTTTATTGTTTTTAAATCCGCCTGAAAAATTGGCAACAGCACGCATTGCGCCCGTAGTTGCCACCGCCGCTGCGAGTCCCAATAAGACTAACATAAAATAATTGGTCGTAGGGTCTTCGCTGATAGATTGTCCTAAGTAATTGAATAAGAGTAAAAAACCTGCAACGATAATAAGTAATGCAAAAAATGCCGCCATGTAAGCCCACGCAGGTAGCGGTTGTTCAAGTGCTTGTTTTTTTCCTTCCATGATAGATGAATTTTTAAGTGAGTAAATAAGTGAATGAATGAATGAATCTTTTTGGAGTTTGAATTAAGCGGTTTGCCAAGACATACCGAGTGCGGTTGCCGTTACTTCCCCGACGATACCATTTCGGGCAGATATTCCGAATTTATGTTCTTGAAATTCCAAGACTGCGTACAAGGTAGTCGCGCCGAATTGACCGTTTATTTTATGTTTGAAATAGCCCTTGCCTTGTAATGCCTGTTGCAAACGAACTACTAAAATGCCTTGCGAACCATAGCGCAATTTTGCCGCGACTTTGAGTTTTGGGTTGCGACATGCCTGTTGTACTTCGCTGCCATTCAGCAAGATATACGTAAACTCCCGTTGCGAATTTGCATAAGCATTTTGCCGAAAAATCGCCCACGCGCCTGTCTCGCCCCTTTGTCCGCGCTTGTCGCAATCGGGATGCCCGACTACAACCTGACAGCCTGCACTCGCAAAATCACTCTGAATATCCTGACACCAAGCGGCATGTATATTATCGTAAGGACATTCGTATTCTACACGGTCATCGCCTTCGTAATCAAAGTCGTCGGCGGTGCGTTGTATGGGCATGTTGTTGTCGTAGCGAAAAGCATGATGTCCGGTATTTTTATTGGGTAAATGCCTGCCTTTGCTATAACTTTCAAATACGCCCGTCATCAGTTGATTTGTACCTTCTCCTCCTCTATTTAGAGAATTTCTAATGTATTTTTGGTGCGGTACCGTGCTACCCGCGAACACTGCGATGCCTTCTCCACGCACCCATTGTCCGAGTGTGCAACGCGGGTGTCTGTAATTCGTTTCCACGACTTTCAAAAAGTGCTTTTCCCGAAAGGTGTAATCTCGTTCTACCGGTAGACAACCGCGTATGCCGAAAAACACCATTTGTTGTTCGCGTGGCAAGCTGAATCGGTTGATTTCTAACAGACGTTCAAGATGTTTTGGAGATAGGATAAACATAACTTGTAAAGGCGAATTTATTCGCCATGTGTAGTGTAATTTTTGTAATTTTAAATGAGAATATAAGTCAAAATTCGATTTTACAGGGCGAATGAATTCGCCTGTACGTTTTCTGAAATCAGAGCTTTCACAAGTTCCCGTTTTATTTCGATACGCGGCTCGTTACCAATATTCTGCACCAACCACTCCGACTGTATATTTTCTTGATAATCAGAAAAATGTAAAGTAAAACGATATTCTAAAATCCGTTTTTCGGGCATTAGGTATCGACTCAAAGGCAAGGCAAACCACATCATTTCATTGACCGAAGCAAAGCTATCATTGACTGCCTCTAAAGTGATTTTCTCGATTTCTTTTGTTTCGGTAAAACGTGCCTCTACATCA
Organism: uncultured Saprospiraceae bacterium; assembly: GCA_937930625.1. Taxonomy (GTDB): domain Bacteria; phylum Bacteroidota; class Bacteroidia; order Chitinophagales; family Saprospiraceae; genus JAHDEO01. The sequence goes on from CALHBW010000278.1 coordinate 2,028, forward strand.
ATTTTTTGAATATGATAAAGTGTAGGATTAATGGTCGTAAATACCGGAATTTCGAGGGTGATTAAATCCAATTCAAGACGTTCTTCATCAAAAGTACTGCCTGTATCTTTTGCCAATTTGCTATGCACTAGGGCTTCATTCAAATTTAATTGGACAACCTCCTCCGGCACTTTAAATCCGACGGTATCTTGTGAATATAATGTTGCCTTAGCGGATAAGCGATGATAAAAATGACTGCCTGTTTGTGCATTGAAATATAAAATACCCGAAAGGTCGAGCGTATTAGGGCTGATACTTTTGATTTGTATTTTGTTTTTATTTAAATTAATATTAAACCAATTCGTAATTGAAAATTCAGTATGATTAATATTTAAATAAAAAGAGGACTTTTCGGTAGTTTCCTCATCCAATGGAAAAGTAATTGAACCACCAAGATAACTGCCTTGTCCGTTTAAAGCCGCTTGCGATAATACTGCCGAATTAAGGTCATCACAGTGAATTTCCAAGACAAAATGTACGCCGTCCAAAGTGCAAGATGCCAGCGAACATTGCGGCGAACTCCATTCACATTCATGCCTTGTTCCTAAGTCTGTCGGATAAATAATTTCCGGTAATTCGGACATCGAAAATTGCTGCATCAGCTTCAATTTTAGATTCGTCATTTCAAAAAGAGAAATATCCGGTCGGGCAGTGATATAGAAAATCGCTTGATTATCGTGTACGCCTTCGGGGTCAATTACGCTATGCAATTTCACCGCAATTTTTCCGTCCTCATCCCTTGCAATAACGTACTTATCCGGTACGAATACAAATTTATTAATTTCAATCAGTGAGCGATATACTCTTCCATTTATCTGTTTATCAGGTAATTGTACTAATTCATATAATTTACCGAGCCTATTTAAATTTTGCCATTCAGGGTGACAAGCGAAGGGAACAGGTTTATCCTCAATATATTGAACGTAAGCATTTTCGTAAGATTCACAAGGGAATAAAGCCTTGATTTCTTTTTCTACAATAAATCGCTGTTTCGTCCAAACGTCTTTTACAACAGGTTTTTTATTATTATTTTCAATAAAGTCATCTCTCACTTGTTCTGCGGAAAAAGGCGGGTTGATATACCATTTTTGAACATCACTATCTTGTAATTTTCGGTGTTTGCGTAATATCAAATTCGTCTCGGCAGCGTTCTTTTTATCTGCGCTAATTGCCAAAGCATTTAACGAAGAAATAATACTATGACTTTTATCTTTATTGGGGTAGATTGTCCAAAGTTGAGCTTTTGCATCTCGGTAATTATTGATGATGATATTCGTTTTTCGCTTGTCAGAATTGTGTTCAACTTCTAAATAATACGCTTCATTTTTTATTTTAATACGAAAAAAATCACCATCCGGAATGATTTCCCAGACTATGTTTTCCCTTTGATTGGGAAGTTCTCCTTGCATGACATTCGCACCTGACTGTATGCGTTCCGTTTGAAGATACGACTTATGTTTTACCGACCTAAATGTGAAAAAATGCTTATTGGAAATCGTCGGCAATATCGTTTCCTGCCTATGTTTCCATCCGTTAAAATCACCTATAAAACGCACCGTCGCGCCCTTATCTTTCGCCAAATTGAAATAGGCAACCCGTAAGGCATCATCCTTTAATTGAAAGCTAACACTTTGTTCCGTTTCATCAATCGTACCGTTCAATTCGAGGAATTTTGTTGTACCTTCCTCTTCATACATCACATCCAAAAAGACTTCTTTGAGCGCAAAAGGTATCGGTTTAAGTTGAGCATTAGGAGAAACTTGCAGGACTTTCGCCCATTCAGACATCGTGCCTGCACCTTTGGCTTTTAGGTAAAATATTTTTACAATTCCCTGAATTTCATCTACTTCTATACCTTCCGAATTGTTAATCTGATATCCTGTCTTCCAATAAGCGAATTGATAATTTTGCTTATCCAACACATAATCCGGCAGATACCAAAAAGTGTTGGCATCCATACGGTCACTAAAAATCGGCGCAGTGATATGCTCAACTTTCGGCAATAATTCCAATAGTTCACGCGGATTATCACCGGATTTTACCGAATACAAAATCGGATGCTCGGCAATACGAATACCTTGTGCCGATTGGCTGTCACTCAATGTTTTTTCGTCCATGCCTTTGAGTGCGCGACTCGGCGCACCTGCCGCAAGATTGAAGCGTTTGGCGTGGACGATTTTATCCTTATCACGTTTAAAATGTTGTTTTTTCATTATGCGTTATTCGATATTGGGAAACTGGGAAACTGGGTAATTAGGTAATTAGGTTTTGAAGTAATTGATAATTAATTATTTTAATCCAAGAAAAACATATAGCTAATTATTGTTTTTATGGAAAAACAAGGTTTTACCCTATCTCAATTACCTAATTACCCAGTTCCCTAATTACCCAATTACCAGAATGAAAGATTAAGCGAGAACGGGTTGCCCCGTTCCCACTTGCTTATCGAAATCCTATGCCACAGCTTCGGCGGGTGCTGTTTCTGTAAGGTATTCTTCAATTAATCGGTTCTGTTTATCAGTGGGAGCGGGTATGCTCACAGTGATAGGTCCATTGCCTGCACCTTGTTCCCAGTTGGATGCCCAACGAACAGATTTTTGTCCGAATCGCTTACCTTTTACGATAGCTTCTACTTTGTACTGCCAAGCCTGCACATCTTCCGGTTTTTCGTACCAAACCTCGAAATATTGCGCTTTTTTCATGCTTTCCGTATTCAATTCAAATACTTGTGGCTCCAAATTTGGAACTTTGAACGTAACGATAGCTTTTACTTGGTCAGTTTCGATAGGTGTATCTACATCAATAGGACCAACGGAGACTTTGCCCGCAGTTTCAGCTCTGACTTCAATCGTTTCGTCGCCATCAACGGTGTATTCTTCTGTTATTGTGTTCACGGGTACGCGCGGGTCTTCATTGAATGATATATCCTTGCGGATGTAGATTTTATTTTGGTCTTCCCCAAGATTTTCATGCTTGGTAAAGTCAAAGACATATATCCTGTCTTTGTTGTCCAATGTCCAACTCGCCATATCGGGTTGGTTGGTGAGCGTACCGTCTTCTTTCTTGTATCGTGCGGCAGATTTCCAGTTGATATTTCCTTTGCTGTCGGGATAGCCCACCTGAACAGACAGGCGATTGATAGGGTCGCCGGGTCGTCCGTCCACTTGTTCCCAATTGGCATTGGCAGTGGCGAAAACGTGGATTTTTTTGAAGCCTTCTTCGAGGTAAACAGTTTGGAAATACCTGTCTATCAACTCTGGGTTTTCGGCTATCTCATTGGCAAAGCCGTCAAGGTTGGCTCTGACCGTAGTGCTTCGAACGGTGTTGATGTCAACGGTTTCTCTGTAGTGCAGTTTTACAGATTTTGTATCTTTAGTCCATTTAACTTTGAATGCTAATCCTCCAAACAACCCACCACTTTCTTTAGCTTTTGCTGCTTCTTCTTTAGTAACCGGTTCAAAAATAATATTGGTAGCTTGTTCTGTAAACATTCTGATGACTTCGGCTTTAATTTCATTATATTGAGCCTGCTGTTCGGGAGTTACAGACTCACCGTCGAATTTTACCTCAACATTAATAGCTCCTTGCTTTTGCAGATCATCAAATGCAACTTCTATATCACCCTTAAACCAAAAATATCGCCCACTAACAGCTGTAGAAATATGTTCATAAATACTCTCCCAATTACCTGTAATGATTATTTCAACGGCTGGCAGCCAAACCTTAAATTTAAATTCATTTTCAACGGTGAGATTACTGGCTGCACCTTTTGTCATAGCCGCCTCAATCAATTGAACCGGATACTGTCCAAGCATCACAGAAAAGGCATTCGTACCGAGTGGATTGAGCGAAGCCTGACCTTCTCCCTGAACCTTACATGCCCACGATTCGATATTGTGACCGTCTTCGGCGATTCCATCTCCTTCTTCGTTGCCCGACCCGACTCTATGTATTCGGGTAGAACTTTCAATCATAGGTATAGGCGCTAAATTGACTTCGATATATTCGGTAAAATCTCCTACTGTGGCATTCATCAGGTCGCCATCTCCGTACTGTTGTTCGATAGTATCTTGCAGTATCTCTTGCGCCTTCTCCAATATGCCTTCGGGTAATGCAAGCGTAGTCGTAAAAGTCAAAAAACCGCCGGCTACTTCTGCATATCCATCAACCCCTATATTTTTGGTGGAATCCATAATACCTGAGAACTTCTGCATGTTGAACTTGTAATGTCCATCTTCATCTTTGACAAATCTTTGCGTCTCCACGGCATAATAAAATTGCATTGGTTTTCTGGCATTTTTGAGTTGCTTATTGTTCTTGTCCGGCAAAAACAACAGTTTGAACTCGTAGCCGGTTTCCTCGTCTGCCACGATGACTTTTTCAAAACCTCCTGCAGTCCACATTGGTCCGATAGGGTCGATGTCATCATAAACGTCAGGAAAATCCGGTTGCATCATTTCATTGATGAGGTCGCGGTATTTGTTACTTTTTCTGAGTAAGCGGTTTCTAACGACAGGCGAAAGTCCGGCTTTAGCCAATTCCCTGTCTATTCTGGCTTTTTCGGCTTGATATGCCCGGAGCTGTCTGTGCTTGTTTAGTCTTCTGTTATAACGACGGTTTTGTTTCATAATTTGTGGATTTAAAAATGTTTAATATAGAATTCCAATAACACCAGTGGGGTTTGATTTGGTATTTTGGCTTAATGATTAGAAATATAAAACTTCACTGCATGTATTAGTGAAGTTTTATTGACGCTACAAAGGTGAGTGATATTTTTAATGCAATTATTATAATCTTTTCAAATTATTAGATTCCTAACAGCCGTTTTCAGTCTTCATGTATTATAGTTTTATAAATTTATTATTTTTATAAATATTTGATTAACAATATTTTATGATAATTTTTTTAGACGAAAATTGGTTAAAAAATTTTATTGAAATATTGGCATCCTACCATTTTTTGCTTGTTTTTTCAAAAAATCGGATTTAGCTTTGTTGTAAATTAGCTACGAAAATAGCATATAAATACGTCAATTTAGACTTAAAGACTTTATCATATAAGTTTATTTGTCAAATTAAAATATTCGTACCGATGATTTCAGTCGTCGAAAATTACGAAATCACCTGACGGCTAAAATCGTCGGTATAGAAGGTGTTTAGGATACCAATTATTATGATTTTATAAAAAACACTAAATATCTGATAATCAGATATTTAAATTTAAATACAAATTCAAAATAGCCTCAAAATGCTCTTTAAGAACCTAATTTTTATAAAAATTGCCATGACAACTTATTCGTATTATATTTTTCTTTGTAGTATCAAAAATCAATTATGAAAATAGATAAGAACAAATTGCGAAACCTGATTGGTTCGGGAAAGACAGAAAGAGCCATAAAGGAGCTACTAGTCGTTACAGCTAAAGTGGACGAGGCTACCCACAGTCAAGTGACGAATCTGCAAGGTCAGTACAATAAATTGAGAAGTGAGGAAATTGCGGGGATTCTTTCTACCGATGAATCAGGTAGAAGGTATGCGAAGATTAATAAGTCATTGCTGACTATCATTGTTGTGCTGCCGGATAACTACCCTAATGAACCGAAGAAAGACAGCCCTAAGCCAACTACGGGAAACGGAACACCTCCGCCTCCAACACCTCCACAAAACAGACAATCAAATTACTCACAGCCCCTAGACCCAACTAATTATGTGTTACTATTCATCCTTTTGCTTTTTATGCTTGTGGGCATGTATGCCTTTTTTTCACAGGACGGTTTGAATGGCACAGAAAAATATCTTTTGTTGGTTTTGTTGGGGTTAATCGTAGGTGTGGGTACGCATGGGGTGATGAACTCGCGCTCTAATGTAGAGAGCAAGGTCCTGCGCCTTGGAGGACCTATCGTTGCTTGTCTATTGATAGTATTTGGTGGATATTATTTTTTGGACGATCCGGACAATGATACATCCATTATCTCCAATAAAGATAATTCTATTACAGTAGATTCGTCAACTAATAATGAAAACGTGAAAGATGAGACAGTATTAGATACAGAACAAGTATCAACTTCTCCTGTAAGTCAACCTGAAAAACAAGAAAGCATCAAAAAACCAAAAACTGAAAATACAAATAAAACAAAGTATAAGAAAGATGAATTGCCTATTGAGCAAAGTAGTCAAAATAGTATCGAAACCTCTACTTCTACGGGAAATGTTTCCCAAGTACCAATCCCTAACCCAAACCAAAATACTTTTGAATCTACAACAGCCACTCAAACTTATCCAAATAATACATCCACAATTACAGATATAACCCCGACATCTACTAATACGACCACAACAGTAAAATCTCCGGTGACTGACTTGTCTAAAATTGAGGAAATACACACTTCTACAACTCAAGAATCACCACTAGCACCAGCCACAACACTCTACTCACACCAACCTTTCATAATAGAGTCAACAGATGTAGTAATAAGAGGATTAAAAATAAATGATGAGATATATGAAGGATACAATAATGATGGTGATTACAGAATAAAAATTATTGATGGATTGGCAGTGGACAAAAACAAGTACAAAATTGAACTACTCAACAGGCATAATGCCTCCGTAGCTAAATGCTATATAAAAATCAAAGAAAACTCCAAAGGAATTATCATGTCTTCACACAATACTTGTGATACATTGTAACTATTCATAAACCATTTTTTCACATTAAAAAATCTAATTATCATGAAAAAAACGTTTTTTATTTCCATTTTTTTAATCACGCTTATTTCAGGCGTATTTGCCCAGAATGTAGACTTAACCATTGATACTAGAGAGTTCTCTTTGGATAAGCAATCGGCACCGATGGGACCCAAGACAAAAACTACTATTGAGGAATTTCTTATAGATGCTCCAACAGCAGTGCGAGATGAGCTAGGCGCACCAAGATACGCCCGTCAAGGTATTCGATATGTAGATAGAACGAATAGAGGAAATGCTTTAATTGCACTTAAAAACAGTTATGATATAACCGCTGAAGGAAAGAGAAAGATTGTTACTCAAAGAGTAGAGATAGGGGCGGGAACAAACGCGATTATATCCGGCTCTGTATTTTACGGAGAAAATAAAAAGACGAAAATAGCAATGAAATTATACCTGCCCAAAGGCACAAATGAAGAAACCGGGGAACCTATATTCTATCCGCATGAAACAAATGTTGTCAGAACAAGGAAATCTGTCAATTTCATAGAAGAAGATGAAAAAGTAGATAGAATGATACGCCGGATGACCCGAAGATTATTAGGGCAGAGATTGTTGAAACCTTCTCAATCATACGCAGTGACAGGTGCAGGTCTCACACTTGTAGGAACCGGGGCTGTGTTATATGTTAATTCAAATAGAAGATATCACAATATCTATAAAGAACACCGCTATATACTTGACACTGTTTACGATGATTTTAAAGACGAAAATGACGAGGATAACAATCCAAGACAAGCCTATTTTGATGAAAAAATAAAAAAACCTGAAACCCTGTCTTTTGTGTTGGGCGGTTTAGGGATTGCTATGACCACACTTGGAACATACGAGATAATTCTGAATCGAAAAGATAAAAGGAGAATATTCAACGAAATAAACGATATAATTGGTGCAGAAACCTCACAGTCTAAACGCACACTGTCAATAAGCTCCGACATCGTTTACAATCCATTTACCCTACGAACAGACCCGCAGCTTAAACTTACTTATCGTTTTTAACCATACTTTAAATCAAGAATCATGAAGATATCCAAATCAATTTTCATCCTAATGCTATTAGGACTTTCCTTTGCCTTTATTCATTGTAAAAAAGAAAAAGGCGATTTGATACCTCCTGAGGTAGAAACAGGCTACTATTTTCCAGCTACAAAAATAGCTACCGGAAAGATAAAAAGAATTGGGCCCGGTATTGAACAGCATGGACATGTGATAGGCATAACGCCATTCCCCGAACTTGACAGATCGATACAAGAATTTACGACGATGAAAGGCGAAATTAGCGACCCGAATGATACCATAGCTATCAACAGTGAATTTGCTCAATTGTCATCTGATACAACGTACTATATAAGAGCTTATGTTGTTGATGTTTTTGGTAATGATTTTTATGGGGAAAATCGTGAAATTGTAGTAGATCCTAACAGTTTTACGGAAGCCTGTTTTATAAGTGATAAAGACAGGTGTGAATTAGGAGATTGTCTTATTAATTTTGATGCCGGTTGTTCAATAAATGCGACCAGTTACAGGTGGGATTTTGATGGTGACGGCGTAGCCGAAAAGGAAGGACCTGATGAAAAAGCCGTTGAATATAATTACACTACTCGTGGTGCTAAAACCGTAGTCTTAACTACAGTAACAGCTACAGGCGAAGCCGACAATACATTCCAAACCATACATGTCTATGGAATAGGCACTTCCCTTGTACCCTGCTTTATTACCGATACTACTGAATGTTATGTTGATAACTGTACCATTAACTTCGATGCTTCTTGTTCGTTCAATGCAACTAACTACAAGTGGGATTTTGACAATGATGGACAGTTTGAGTTATCAGGCACAGATAAGGAAGTAGTGGACTATACATACACATCCGATGGAATTTTTACTGTAAAATTGGAAGCAGAGGGATTAGACGGTGATAGCGATACTGTTACAACGATTATTAAGGTTAATGAGAGTCTAACAGGTTTATCCAATCCAGAAGCTTGTTTCACTGCGAGTGATACTACATGCGAAGCGTCTTGTACAGTATTTTTTGACGCATCCTGTTCATTCGACGACATAATTAATTATAGATGGGATTTTACAGGAGATGGTACATTCCAGTTGCAAGGAAGTGATGAAGTTTTAGCAAGTCATACATACATGCAAGCAGGTGCATATGATGCTACCCTTGTGGTAGAGAAAGAGAATGGACTGACGGACACCACTACCTTGAGTGTTGTAGTAACAGATACTGAAGCACTCCCTCCCACTGCTTGTTTTTCGATAAGTCCTGAAACTGCGGAAGTTGGTCAAACAGTTACTTTTGATGCTTCCTGTTCTGAAAATATTATTACTTACAGATGGGATTTTAATAATGATGGCATTTTCGACACCGGAGGTGCAGACAAGGAAATTGTAGAATACACCTATTATACACCAATACCTCACACTATTAAACTTCAAGTCGAAAATCCGAATGGAGAAGACGAGACAACAGATATGGTGATAATCACTGAAGCCATAAGCGAACAACCAGATGCTTGTTTTGCTGCTAATACACAAACAGTTGAAGTAGGCGAAATAGTCACTTTTGATGCTTCCTGTTCTGAAAATGCTATTACTTACAGATGGGATTTTGATTGTGATGGCGTATTTGAAATGGGTGGTAGTGGTGAGGAAATCGTAAGTCACGCTTACGATGCTCCCGGTAGTTATATCGCGAAACTTCAAGTTGAGAATGTATATGGTCTGGATACAATGGAAATATCTATTACCGTCAATGACGCTACAGGAGACGAACCAATCGCCTGTTTTAATGCTAGCACACAAATGGTTGAGGTGGGCGAAATAGTCAGCTTTGATGCTTCCTGTTCTGAAAATGCTGTAACTTACAGATGGGATTTTGACGGTGACGGTGTTTTTAACACGGGAGGTGAAAATAAGTAAATTGTAAGCTATACTTATGATACTCCCGGAATTTATTCTGTCATAGTCGAGGTGGAAAATGCCTATGGCATGGATGCGACAACACCAATGATAATTACTGTCACTGATGCCACAGGTGAACAGCCAACTGCCTGTTTTGTAACTAATACACAAATGGCTGAAGTCGGAGAAGCGATTACTTTCGATGCTTCCTGTTCTCAAAATGCTGTTAATTATAGATGGGATTTTGATTGTGATGGCATATTTGAAACAGGTAGTAGTAGTGAGGAAATTGTAAGCTATGCCTACGATGCTTCCGGTAATTATGTTGCTAAACTTCAAGTTGAAAATGCCTACGGAGTATTTGATACACAAACCATTGAAATTATTATAGATGAAGCTACGACAGTCCCTGCTGTTGCCTGCTTTGTAATGAATACTAATGAAGCTATGGTCAATGAGCCTATTCAGTTTGATGCTTCTTGTTCAGAAGACGCAGCTATTTACAAATGGGATTTTAACTCCGATGGGATATTTGAGGAAGTCGGTAGCGACAAAGCCGTCGTCATTTACAGCTATATACAAGCGGGAACAAATACAGTAAACCTAGAGGTAGAAAGCAGTGATAGAATCTCTGATGCCACAACTATGCCTATACAAATCAATGCTGCTACACCAATCACGCCTACGGCTTGCTTTGTTGCCAGTGAATCATCCTGTACCATTGATTGTATCGTTAATTTTGATGCCTCCTGCTCAGAGGACGCTGTAATGTACAGATGGGATTTTGATAACGACGGTGTTTTTGACGAAAGTGGTAGTGAGGCAGAAACCGTTAGCCACACTTATACTGAAGTGGAGAATTATTCTGTCAGATTACAAGTGGAAAGTAGCGATGGAACTATTGATGAAATAATACCACCAGCCATACAAGTTGTTTCCTGTCTTGAGTGTCCAGAGGACATTGAGCCATTTGTTGCTACAGGGGATTGTTTCGCTCCTGTTAGTTGGGTTTTACCGACGACATTATATGATTGTTCAATACTTAGTTCTTCTCATAACCCTGGTGATATTTTTTTCGATAATTTAACAACTACGGTTACTTATACTGCAGATAATGGAACAACTTGCAGTTTTACTGTTACTCTAGATACTGATTGTATTGGTCTTATAAAAGAAGATGAAGATAACGATTCTCATTAACTTTTTTTTACACTCAAAAAGAGCAAAGCCATATCGGGCGACAAAACAATGATATTTCCACATCAATCAAAACATCCAAATAATGAAAAATATAAAATACCTATTTATCCTCATAACACTCCTTTCTATAACCATACAATGTAAAAAGGAAAAGCCGGGTTTTCTAAGTCCCGAAGTCATTACAGGTGAATACAACCCTGAAAACAGTGTAGCAATCGGTACTATTAAATATCCCAGCGACTATGTCAAAGAATACGGTCATATCTGGGGTACTGTCACTACGCCTACGATTGATACTTTCGTTAACAGAACTATCCATACCAACATTACTTTACAAGATAGCGTAGAAATCGTTAGTACGATAACCGACTTAGACGCTGATGAAACTTATTTTATCCGTGCTTATGTTATAGATAAATTTGAGAACGACTGGTATGGCAATGTAATTATACAATACAGCCCGTCCGATTACATCAAAGCATGTCTCACAAGTAGCCATACAGCATGTGAAATCCACGAATGTGGTGTGCATTTCGATGCTTCCTGTTCAATGAGTGATGGAGCAACTACCTATAAATGGGATTTCAATGGTGATAATGTATTCGACCATATCAGCGACAGTCCGATTACCGACCATAACTACAAGGTTGCAGGTACGTATTATCCGAGGCTATCTATCATCAATGACAGAAACCTTACCGATGATACTATATTTACGCTGCAAGTCTTTGAAACTGCACAGACACTTACATCATGTTTTCTGGCGGCACCCGACACAGCCCCCGTTGGTTCGACGATAGCTTTTGATGCTTCCTGCTCTGAAAATGCTGTATATTATGAATGGGATTTTAACGGTAATGGCTTGTTGGATGCTTTTGGCGAAGAAGCTATTACAGGAACTTACACTTACAACGAATCGGGAGATTTCACCGTACAACTAACTGTCAGAAATGCCGATGGTATTACCGCCACCGATTCTACACAAATTCAAATTACCCCACTTGACCCTATCACCCCAACAGCATGTTTTTTTGCAAGTATCACAGAAGCAGAAGCAGGTACAGAAATTGAGTTTTATGCTTCTTGTTCACAGGATGCACTTATTTACAGATGGGATTTTGATGAAGATGAAGAAGGGGACTTTGACATGGGCGGCACAGGCATGGAAACAGTGACGTATGTATTTAATGAAGAAGGTGAGTATGATGTACGTTTAGAAGTAGTGAGTGCAGATGGCATCACTGATGAATCTACGGTCACGATTACAATAAATCCTCCAACACTTATCACTCCGACAGCATGTATTGACCCACAACCACCCATAAGTGTATTAACCAATGAAACCATTTATTTTGATGCTTCTTGTTCAGAAAATGCAGTCAATTATAAATGGAATTTTGGAGATGGTACCATTCTAAATGGAAGTCAAGAAGTCGTCTCACATGCTTATGAGGAACCCGGAAATTATATTGTTGCTCTTACGGTCCGGAGTATTGATGGAGAGGAAGATGAACTTGATATGCCACCTGTCATACAATGCAATGGGCTACCTCAAGAATATATGTTTACACCCGATGCTATTGAAAACATACATCCGATTCTTATTGCCGCTGATTCAGAAACCGGAGGTGACGGACCTTTTGTAGAAATAGAATGTAATGCACTCGTAATCAATGAGAATCAAATATACGTGAATATTTACTGTCGTGTTCGAGAATGGCCTATTGAAGGCGGAAATGGTGCTACAGAGGGTATATATCAAGGTATTATTCCGATTTATACTGCCCCTACAGGTAAAAAAATCAATGCAATAACATCACCCATTACGAGTACAGCATCCTATATTGACAATGATGTAAATTATGATATAATACCATATACAACTGAAATAGATATGATTTTTGTAGGTAATCTTGTGGATAGATTTAAAGTTCTTGGAGATACAAACGGTGGGTATGATATCGCTCCGGGCGGTAACTGCCCAGAGGATGATGCATGTACAGAACTCAACATCTACTTCAACGAAATGACCATAGAACTAATTGACGAATGATAACGCACTCTAAGGACAAAACGAACTAAAAATAAAGCAAACCATGAAAAGTATAAAATACCTACTCAGTGGCTGGTGGATATTATTTTTTGAATTTTTGATTACTTAATTGCGACGAAAACGCATAGAGTATATAGGAACATGCCTTTCATAAAAAAAGAAAGACGCTATCTCGGAGAAAATATTGCACACTTACATAAAATTTTTGATGTAAAAATCATACATTTATAATTATATGTGTATATTTGTTTACCTGCTTTCGGAATTTATATCGTGAAGCGGGCAGACAAATTACCAACATCCACACTCAAAATGCTAACCAATAAAAATAAAATACAAGTAATCTTCCTCATAGCAGCCTCTATCTTGGCTGCTGCCTTGCTTATATATTTATACATTCCTACATGCTATGACGGTAAGAAAAACGGGAGTGAAACAGGTATAGATTGTGGCGGGAAATGCCCTCTTTGTATAGGTTCATTGCGTGAAGGATTACCTTTAAAATGTTATAATGGCATTATAGATGAGGATAATGGAGAAACAGGTATAGACTGTGGCGGTAATTGCCATCCTTGCCCTCCGGCAGATTGTGAAACCGCTAACATTGAAATCTCTGAAAATCCTCAATGTAATGAGCAAGTTACATTTAAAAGCAACTTACCTTCCGATTGCAATCTTATATGGTACTTTAGTACAGGCGATACCATAAAAGGGGTTGAGGTGACATACAGGTTTAGTTCTGATACAACTTCAACCTAT
>CALHBW010000279.1 GCA_937930625.1 uncultured Saprospiraceae bacterium
TGAACGCACCTTCATCGAAGCGATATTGACAGCTTCCAAGCCGGAGGCACAAAAACGATTGATTTGTGTGCCGGGTACAGATTCATCCCAATCGGCATAAAGTAGGGCAGTTTTGGCAATGTCTGCGCCTTGTTCGCCTACAGGGGTGACGCAGCCGATTACGGCATCGTCTATTGCTTGGGTGTCTATGTTGTTGCGTTCGCGCAAGGCACGTAGTACGATAGCCAATAATTCGACAGGCTTGACCTCGTGCAAACTTCCCGTTTTTTTACCTCTCCCGCGTGGTGTGCGTACTGCGTCGTATATGTAAGCTTCTTTCATTGAGTAATGCTTAAATGCTACAATGATGAAATGCTTAAATAGTAATGAGTGAATGAGTGATTTTTGAATGAGTGAATACATACAATACTTGAACGTTAAGTGAAGAAAAATAATGAAATGCTTAATTATTTTAATGATAAATAAGTTGAGAATTTAAGGTTTTTCACAAAAAAATATTGTCAAAAACAGTTAATTCACTCATTCAAAAATCACTCATTCACTCATTAATATTTAAGCATTTAAGCATTGCATCATTTTAACATTGCAAGTTTACGGGTTTTTAGGAAATAAAAAAAGGAGTAGCCCATTGGACTACTCCTATATTTTTATACCGACGAAGTTATTTTAAACATGCTTAAACTTACATTTCGCTGATTTTGAAATAAGAAAAAAATAATTTCAAATGTTTTTTTTTCAAAAATAAAACTATAATTTTTATTTGATTTTATAATAAACTTACAATTAATTATTTATAAATAATTATATATTTAATTAACTTTGAAAAAATAATAGTCTAATTATTAAAGAGAAAATCAAGTTAATAAAATATTTGAAATAAAATAATTAATTTTATATAATTTTGTAAATAATTAACAATCAATAAAATACATTTTATTTTCTCACTTTAAAATCAGCGAAATTACAGTTAAACTTCGACTTAAACTTAAACTTACTTAGTCATTTACTTTGATAAATTTCTGTGCGCCGGAGTGCCAGTTATCACCCTCTAATCTAATGAAGTATGTACCTGCTGCCAGCTCTGCCACTGAATAATGTAATGCATTGATACCTTCTATAACATTAATTTGCTTTGTCAACAAAGTTTTACCTTCTACATTCAGAATATTGATGTTTGCAGATTGATTAGTTTTAGAGAAAACACTCATGTTAATTTGTCCGGCACTACTGACCGGATTTGGAAAAATGTCCAATATATCGCTCACCGTACCATCAAAACAAGTCGTATTGATTCTGATGACTTCTGAATATTCGTGAGTGCCATCTAAGTCAACTTGTTTTAGGCGATAATAATTTTGAACATTAGGATTAGTATCGACAAAGTCATAATTGACAAGTGCTTGTGAATTACCTGCTGCATCAAGGCGTCCAATTTCTGTGTAATTAATCCCGTTGGCACTACGTTCTACGACAAAGAAATCGGAGTTAGTTTCAGTAGCTGTTTGCCAATTTAGATATGTTGCACAATCGCGCTCTTCTCCTGTGAAACTGACTAATTCCACGGGAAGCTGGCATATTTCCGCAATGCATCTGGCAAGATCACCATAATTGCTTTCATCAGTAATGACTCTGATAGCTACACCATTTTCTATATACACCTCACCTACAAAGGTGGGTGGAAATCTACTTTGCGGATGAAACTCAAGATTAAAACAGGCACTCTCGTCTAAAACATCAAAGTTCACTCGTCCAACCGGAATCCACCTATCATCAGTAGCGAATACCCCATCTCCACCTTGCAACTCTACATTATAGGAAACAACAGTGTCCAGAGAACCTGTGAGGTTGTGCGGAGAATAAAGCGTAAAACCAAGCGGACCACTTCCGCCGGGGATAAAGCCTGTTAATAGTTCTTCGGAAATTGAAGGATTCGCGAGTGCGTCACGATTAAATGAGAAGCGATAATTTTGCTCACTCATAAAAAAGCTGGAGCCTTCAGCAGCTTTTACTTCGATGTCCACGAAGACACCAAAAGGGTCTTCACAAACAGGGGCTTCTGTGATGGCGAATCTAACTTCGCTCACACCATCTTGTCCATGTAAATTAAAAACAAATAGTGCAAAAACAGCTATTAAATATAGTTTTGCTTTTCCCATGATATTAAATTGTTTTGTAGAATGCTTTGGGCGTATAAACGATTATATTTTGATGCGAATATATTTAAACAGGCTCTTATTTGCTCGTTACTAAAATAGTTTTTTATGCCTAAATAATATACGATTTTTTCTGTGTAAAGTTTCTACTCAAAAGAAGTATCTAATCTATGACAGCTTATTACCTCTAAACGTTGCACAAATTATCCGTTACAAGTAAATAAAGTTTAGGCATTTATCAAAATTATCAACAAAGTTAAGTTTTTCAAGAGGAGTTACCTTGAAATTAAAGACATTCTCTTACTTTTGTGTGAACAATGCGACAATGAGTTAATGCGACAATGCGTTAATGAGTTCATTGTCGCATTATCGCATTACAGCATTATCGCATTTCCAATGAAGATACTCAACATCGTAGGCGCACGACCCAATTTTATGAAAATCGCTCCTTTACATCGTGCTTTCCAACGATACCCGCAAGTCGAATCCAAAATTGTACATACCGGTCAGCATTATGATGAAAAGATGAGTGACATCTTTTTCAATCAGCTTGAATTGCCCAAGCCTGACTATTTTCTAGGCATTGGAGGTGGTACGCATACCCAACAGACTGCCAAGATAATGATGGAATTTGAGCAAGTGATGAATGATGAAAAGCCCGACCTCGTACTTGTGGTTGGTGATGTCAATTCTACCGTAGCGTGTACGCTTGTGGCGGTCAAAATGGGCGTACCACTCGCGCACGTAGAAGCGGGCTTGCGAAGCGGTGACCGCACCATGCCCGAAGAACTCAATCGCTTGATGACCGACGCTGTAGCTGACTATCTTTTCGTGACCGAACAAAGCGGCATGATTCACCTCGCCAAAGAAGGCGTACCCGATGAAAAGGTATTTTTTGTGGGCAATGTGATGATAGATTCCTTGGCGTATTTTCGTCAAAAAGCTGCTGGAAGTGATATTCTCCAACAAGCACAAACCACTGAAAAAGAGTATATTCTGATGACAATGCACCGCCCCGCAAATGTTGATAACGAAGCAGGTCTGAAAAGCATCTTACAAATCATAGAAGATGCCGCGAAATACAAAAAAGTCATTTTCCCGATGCACCCGCGTACCTCAAATAATATCAAAAAATTTGGCTTGGAAGATAGATTAAATGCTATCCAAAATTTCGTTTTGATGGGTCCGCAAGGCTATCTTCAATTTCTCAAATTGATGGAAAATGCCGCCATTATTATCACAGATTCAGGCGGAATTCAGGAGGAAACGACCTATCTTCAAGTGCCTTGCCTGACCTTCCGCGACACCACCGAAAGACCAATCACCACCACGCTTGGCACCAATCAATTATTGAAAGACCTCAACCCCCAAACCGTACATGATAGAATGGTCGAAATTCTTGATGGCAAAGCCCGAAAAGGTGTCGTCCCACCACTTTGGGATGGTCATGCGGCAGAGCGTATTGCAAAAATTTTGGTTACAAAAATCACAAAATCATAGAAATTCACCGTAGGGACAGGGCATGCCCTGTCCCTACGGTGTGGTTTTATATATGAAGAAAATCCTTCTTTACTATCACACCCTCAAATATCTGAAATTCAAACAGATACGCTATCGTGCATATTACATGCTACGTGCGCGGTGGCGCAAGCTCACCAAGTTTAAATACAACTTTAATTCCGATAAAAAATTTACAGTAAATTCTTTGACGCTTTTGCCTTCTATTCCCAATCACACCTCATTTCTTTCCAATAATTCATTTTCTTTTTTGAATTTGGAAAAAACGTTTGACGGTAAAAACCGTAGGGACAGGTCGCGACCTGTCCCTACGGTTTTTACGAAAATTGATTGGAATTTCAATGAATATGGTAAATTATGGACGTATAATTTGACCTATTTTGAATACCTCAATCAACAAGAAATTAGCTCTGAAATCGGTGTACAACTCATCCACGATTTTATCCGAAAAACAGACAGCATTAAAGACGGTCTCGAACCCTTTCCGATTTCCCTGCGAATTATTAATTGGATTAAATTTCTCACAAATAATAATACCCAAGATGCGGAAATTGATAAACACCTATACATTCAATCTGAAATTTTAGTCGATAGTTTAGAATATCACCTACTCGGCAATCATTTATTGGAGAATGGTTTTGCGCTGTTGTTTGCGGCATATTATTTTTCGGATGAAAAATTTTATAACAAAGCAATCGCTATTTTACAGCCTGAATTAGAGGAACAAATCCTTGCAGATGGCGCGCATTTTGAATTGAGTCCGATGTATCATTGCTTAATGTTGTATCGGGTTTTAGACTGTATAAATTTGCTTGGCAGAAATACCTTGCATTTTCAAAATGCAAGGTATTTATCGGAAATTTTACAAGAAAAAGCTGCTTTAATGTTAGGTTGGCTTCACCAAATGACTTTCCAGAACGGTGACTTTCCCCGACTGAATGACAGTACACCCGATATCGCTCCTACGCCACACGAATTATTCAATTATGCTTCCCGTCTGAATATCGAAATTGAGGATATTGATTTAGAAGAAAGTGGTTATCTAAAATTCTATTCTACTGATTATGAGTGTATTGTAGATGTAGGACATATTGGACCTGATTATATTCCCGGTCACGCACATTCGGATACTTTTAATTTTGTGGTACATGCAAAAGGGCAACCGTTTATCGTAGATACCGGCATTTCTACCTACGAAAATGACGAAAATCGCCACTACGAACGCAGTACTTCCGCCCATAATACCGTTCAAATAGGAGACTTGGAGCAGTCCGAAGTATGGAGTAGTTTTAGAGTAGCGCGACGAGCTAAAGTTACTCATTTAAATGAAACTAAAAGTACGATAAAAGCCACACACAACGGCTACACACGTATAGGTGCAACACATGATCGCGAGTTTGTTTTTTCCGAAAAAAAAATATTCATAAAAGACATTATTTCTACAAAAAAAAATACGCAAAAACGCGCGTTCATTCACTTCCATCCTAATGTAAAAGCAATATTAAAAGACAGCGTAATAGAAACAAATCTCGGAAAAATTCAAATAGTAGGTAGCAAAAACATCAAACTTGCGTCTTATATGTACGCAAAAGGTTATAATGATAGAGTGGAAGCTCAAAAAATTATTATTACCTTTGAAGACGACTATCTGGAGACTCAAATTTTGCTATGAAAATCCTTTTTATTTCTGACAACTTTCTCCCCGAAGTAAATGCACCGGCTACCCGCACGCATCAGCATTGTCGTGAGTGGGTCAAGCAAGGTGCAGAGGTCACAGTCATTACCTGTGTGCCCAATTTTCCGCGCGGGAAAGTGTATGAAGGTTATAAAAATAAATTGTATCAGGTAGAAGAAGTTGATGGCATTCGGGTGATTCGGGTGTGGAGTTATATTGCGGCAAATAAAGGCTTTTTGAAACGAGTCTTGGATTTTGTGAGTTTTGCGTTCATGGCTTTTTGGGTAGGGCTTTTTCGGAGAACCGATGTAATTATAGCGACTTCTCCTCAGTTTTTTGCAGCGGTCGGTGGTTGGTTTTTGAGCTTCTGTAAACGCAAGCCGTGGATTATGGAAGTACGTGATTTGTGGCCCGAATCCATCAAGGCAGTCGGAGCAATGCAAGACGGACGAACATATCGAATGTTGGAGCGATTAGAATTGTTTTTGTACCGACAAGCCTCTAAGGTTGTGGTCGTTACGGATAAATTCAAAGAAAATTTGACCGAGCGTGGTATTGCAGCTGATAAGATTCATGTAGTCAAAAACGGAGTCGTTTTGGATGAATACACACCGCAGCCTTCTAACACAGCACTACGTCATGAGTTGGGAATTGATGATAAATTCGTGTTCACTTATCTCGGAACTCATGGCATGGCACATGGCTTGAATTTTATTGTAGCGTCAGCATCCAAAATTAAAGATGAACAAGATGTGCATTTCTTATTTATCGGCGATGGCGCAGAAAAAAATACCCTTATAGAAATGCAAGAAAAACTGGCTTTGGACAATATCACTTTGCATCCGCCTGTGCCGAAAAAAGATGTCCATAAATACATTTCTGCTTCAGATGTTGCCTTGGTTTGCTTGAAAAAATCAGACACATTTAAGTCTGTTATTCCATCGAAAATATTTGAAAATGCAGCGATGCAATGTCCGATTTTGTTGGGCGTAGAAGGCGAATCCAAAGATATTATCGAGTCGTATGGCGCGGGTTTGTGTTATGAACCGGAAAACGAACGCGAGTTTATTGACAAAGTGAAGGAAATGAAAAACAGTAACGGTAAGTATAAGATTTATCAGCAAGGTTGTGAGCGATTGGCGAAGGATTTTAGTCGCAAAAAATTGGCAGATAAAATGTTCAATGTTATCAAAAACGTTGTCACAAAATAGTTAGCCTTTTGAAACAAAAGAAGATATTGATTACGGGAGGGTCGGGTTTTATCGGCTATCATTTTCATCGATACTTAGATGAACGTCAGATTATCAATTTCGACTTAGTTGAACCCGATTTTGACTACAAATCTATATATCACAAAGGCGATGTACGCGAGCCGGAACAAGTCGATGCCGTAATGTCAAAGTATGACATCGAATGTATCATTCATTTAGCGGCGGAGCATAAAGATTTTGGGATTTCGGAAGCGGAATATTTTCGTACTAATGAGTATGGAATAAAAGTACTAACAGAAGCGGCAACGAAGCATGGAATCAAAAATTTTGTGTACTATTCTTCGGTAGCTGTCTATGGTCAAAACAACGTACCTTCTGACGAAGATACGCCCTTTGCTCCCAATAATCCTTATGGAGCTTCCAAGCAAGCCGCCGAGCAAATATTGAAAAATTGGAGCGAGGAAAATACAAATCGTAAAACATTGATAATCAGACCAACTGTAGTGTATGGTGTACGTAATTTTGCAAATGTATATCGACTAATTCGACAGGTTGATTCAGGCTTTTATGTGAATGTAGGCAAAGCAAACAACATAAAATCTATTGCTTTTGTGGACAATCTTGTACAAGCAATGTTGTACTTGATGCAAGATATGAAAACGGGCATTTCCATCTATAATTATGCCGATGAAAAGCAGATGAGTACCCGCGAAATCGGGCAAGTTATTGCAAAAGCACTGGGCAAAAAACAACCAATAACTTTGCCTTACAGATTGATGTATGCGATGGGCATTCCCTTTAATATTTTGATAAAAATTACAGGGAAAGATTTGCCGATTTCCACTAATCGAATCAAAAAACTATGCACTGAAACCTACCATAAAGCCGACAAGATACGCGCAGCAGGATTCAAGCCGAATTTTGATAATAAATATGGTTTGGAGAAAATGGTAGAATGGTATTTAGAAGAAAAAAATAAATGAATACGCCTCGTGTCACGATAGTTACGGTATGCAAAAATGCAGTCGATACGATTGAAAAAACTATCAAAAGTGTTGTCACACAATCCTATCCGAATATCGAATACATCATCATCGACGGCGCATCCACAGACGGCACGCAAGACATTATTAAAGCCTACGAAAATCAACTCTCACACTACCAAAGCGAACCTGACAAGGGCATTTATGATGCCATGAATAAAGGCGTACAAATCGCCACAGGCGATTGGATTAATTTTATGAACGCGGGTGATTATTTTTATAATGAAAATGCGATAGAAAAAATCGTCCCCGTAAATCTGCGATTGATGGTAGAGACGCGATTAATCGCGTCTCTACCAT
>CALHBW010000280.1 GCA_937930625.1 uncultured Saprospiraceae bacterium
TTTAAGGTAAAGTCTTGGTAGTCAATCCTATAAGGTTTTCGAAAACCTTATAGGATTCGGGCTTGCTTCACATCCCACCTGATTTCCTACATGAGCCAATTTTTAAACTTAAACTTATTCTTAAACTTAAACTTCACAACACACCATATCGCATCTAAAATTTTACATAGATAATTTATTGCCATTTTTTCACAAGATGTTTTGTGTCAATTTGAATTTTTGATTGTCGAGGAATGAGTTGGCGAAATTCATTCATTCAAAATTCAAATTGAATACAAAACCACTAAACCTATGTACTTATGCGAAGTAGAATTTTGCTGTTAATTTCATTATTATTCTCTGTAAATCAAGCACTTAACGCCCAAGAAACCTTTCTCACGGAAAGCGGAGCTGCGGTGCCACCCTTGGATAGTCCTTACGAAAAAACACCCAAAGAAGCCATGCCTGTATTGGCGTATGACCATATTCGTGAAGCAGATGTTTTTTGGGAAAAACGGATTTGGCGTGTGATTGACGTGCGCGAAAAAATGAATAAATCATTTTCTGCACCACAAAATCCACTGATTAGTGTCTTGTTGCGTGGTATTGAGAGTGGCGATATTACACCATATAGTGCGCTTGATGATAAATTTTCAACAGCCATGACGCAAGATGAAATCGACGGACAATTATATAGTTCAGATACGGTCAGAGTCATTGACCCCGATACGTATCAGGAAACAATCAGGGTGACACAAGACGCCTTCAATCCCGAAGATGTCAAGCGATACCGCATCAAAGAAGTCTGGTTTTTTGATGAAGAAACTTCTACCATGCAAGTCCGCATTCTGGGTATTGCACCTTTAAAAGAAGATTATGACGATAATGGTGTGCTGCGTTTTGAGTACCCGATGTTTTGGGTGTATTATCCGCATATCCGCAAATATTTGGCAGGTGAAGAAGCCGTCAATCCCATAGATAATGCCAAAACCTTAACTTGGGAACACCTCATGGATGCGCGTTTCTTTTCAAGTTTTATTGTAAAAGAAGGCAATGTACACGACCGCCGTATCGAAGATTACAAAGTCGGCGAAGAAGCCCTCTACGAAAGCCTCAAAATCGAAGAAGAAATGATGAACTTCGAACACGACCTTTGGTCTTATTAATGAGTGAATGAGTGAATTTTGAATGAGTGAATGTTTTTAATGCGACAATGCTGAAATGCGTCAATGCTACAATTAATGAGTGAATAGCAGTGCGATAATACTGAAATGCAATAATCAACATTCGATAGCGAAGCCTTAATTAACGAGACAGTAATGTCAATATGTTCGCCAAATTGAAAATTGAGAATGTATAGTTGATAATTAATTTATTTTTTATTTCATAAAAAACTTAAAATTAAATAATTACAAATTATAAAATTAAATTAGTTATCAATTATACATTCTCAATTCTCAATTTGGCGAAGACATTGTAATGTGATAGATGAAGTAAATTTGAAATAAGCCACGACAGTCAATATTTTTTCGTTTGGGAAATAAAGCGATATTGCCGGAAAGTTGTTAATAATGTGTTGCGATGTTTTTTACAGCAAGTCAGACGTAACCGTTTTTACTACAAAAAAATAAAAAAAACATCAACGTAAAATTATTGTAGCATTGTAGCATTAAAAACATTCACTCATTCAAAATTCACTCATTCACTCATTGAATAGCGTAGGCGGAGGCTGTACGGCATCATACAATTCGGGTGTATTGGTATGCACGGAATTGACATCCGTAGAGACGGGAAATATCTTTAGCATATCATCTTCAAGGGGTTTGAGTAGGGTGAGGGCTTCGAGCATGTCTCTTTCTTGTAGCCAACGGTTTTGTAATTCGCGATTGGGAAGGATGACGGGCATTCGATTGTGTACGGAAGACATTTCGGCATTAGGGCGTGTTGTGATAATTGTAAAACTATTGACGTCCTCCCCCGCTTGATTTTGCCATACATCCCACAAGCCGGCAAAGAGAAGCAAAGCCCCATCGTGCATCACGATACGATACGGACTGCTTGCCATGCCACGCCCCGTTTTTCGCCATTCATAAAAACCATCTGCCAAGACCAAACACCGCCGCTTACGCACAGGCATCCGAAATGAAGGCTTGGAAGCAATCCCTTCCGAACGCGCATTGATGAGGTTTTTACTTGCCTTCGTATTTTGCGCCCAATAAGGTATCAGCCCCCAACGAAATTGCTGCAACACGTCCGGTTGGTCATCCGTAATGACATAGGCTTGCTGCGTCGGCGCAATATTATAATTCACCGACGGGTCTTCCTCCAACTTGATGCCAAGCTGTCGTTCAACCTTATCCTTTGAGCCTGCAAATGAATACCTTCCACACATGAGTCAATGCTTAAATGCTTAAATGATGCAATGCAATAATAAATGAGTGAATGAGCGAATTTTGAATGAATGAATATATCATTGTTGCATTATTTATTCACTCATTCAAAATTCAATCATTCACTCATTTATCATAGTAAATATAATGTTTTTAGTTGAAATGGAAACAGAAATATCGTAATTTGCTGAAAGCAAATTAATTTTTAAACTTGGACTTGTGCTTGAACTTGAACTTTCACATGGATATTCCGATACAAATGGTGGCTCAACAGGTGGTGGATGACTTTGCATTGGAAGTCGTTGCGCCACCGCAATCAGAGGAGGAATTATTGGATTTACTCGGTGATGCGGTCGCATATCTGATTGAAAAACGCCTCGAATATTTTATGCAAATCCTCTACACGATGGATGTGGACGAGGACGCCATGCGTTATGCTTTCTCTGATGAACACGACCAACCCGTTAATATGATACTTGCCCGAATCATTCTTGAACGCGAAAAACAAAAAGCCCAAACCCGCCTTGAATACCAACCCGAAACACCCCGTGATTGGAATGAAGATTTATGATTTTTGAAGCGTAGCGCGGTACTTCCAGTCCGCGTCCGTAGAACGATGCTTCCAGCTCGTTCCACGTTAGTTTTGCTAATATTACGAATACGCGGACTGGAAGTGCCACGCTACATTTTTCCCTCAATCAAAAATCGCAAGGGCGTTTTGTGTAGTAATTTCTGCAACTTCTTCCAGCGAAATATCTTTCACATTTGCGAGCCTTTCGGCGACTATTCGGATGTAGGCACTTTCATTGCGCTTGCCGCGATGTGGGACGGGTGAAAGGTAAGGCGCATCGGTTTCCAAGACCAAATGTTCGAGTGGTACATCTTTGATGACTGCGCCGAGGTTGGCTTTTTTATACGTAAGTACACCGCCCAGACCCATATAAAATTCCAAATCCATAATCGCTTGCGCCTGCTCCAATGTACCGCCAAAACAATGAAAAATCCCTTGCAAACGCTCGTCTTTTTCCTGCTTCACCAAATCAATTAAAATATCAAGCGATTCCCGCGCGTGTATCACGATAGGTACGCGCAATTCTTTCGCCCAATTCAATTGTGTGATAAACGCCTTTTTTTGTTCTTCCAAAAACGTTTTATCCCAATATAAATCAATTCCAATTTCACCAACGGCGCAAAAAGAACGCTTACCCAGCCATTCCTCTGCCGCCGCGAGTTCTTCTTTATAATTCGCTTTGATAGAACAAGGATGTATGCCCATCATGGCAAAACATTGGTCGGGATGTGCGGCTTCCAATTCAAGCATTGCCCCAATCGAACCTTTATCAATATTCGGCAAATAAAATCGCGTAATTCCCTGTTTGTTCGCACGCTGAAGCATTTCCTCGCGGTCATTATTAAATTGCTTCGCGTATAAATGCGCGTGTGTATCTGTTAGCATCGTTGAATGAGTAAATGAGTAGATGATTGAATGAGTAAATGTTTAATAAATGAGTGAATGAATTTTGAATGAATGAATTGTTTACACCACATTACGGTTATGTATGAGTTTTGGTTCATTTACTCATTTATTCATTCAGTCATTTACTCATTATTTCCACTAAATAAGGCGCAAAGATAATAATACCAACGATAGCTGCGCCTATTGCTGCTAATAATACGGCGGCGGCGGCGGCATCTTTTGTTTTTCCGGCTAATGGATGATATTCAGGTGAAACGAGGTCGGTGAGATATTCGATGGCAGTATTGGCGGCTTCGGCAGCGAGTACGAGGGCGATGCAAAGGATAATGATACACCATTCGATGCGACTAATTCCAAAGAAAAAACCTGCTATCAGGACGCAACAGGTGACGAAGAGGTGAATACGCGCATTAGGCGTGTTGCGAAACAAATCAGCAATGCCTTTAAAAGCGTACCGAAAACTATCTAAGCGAGCCTTGAGCATAACCGGGTTTGTACTGAAATTTGCCCATCACACCGATATAATCGCCGCCCGAATCTGAAAGTGGTTCAAAATCGACACATTCAAGTTCGCGGGAATGGAGGATATGGTCTGTGGGGACTTGTAGCAATTTGGTGCTGGGATTGATGAGTACAGGGTTGAAATCGCGGCGTCCGTTGCAAAGCCCTGTCAAGGTGCGAAACGATTTGAGTTCCTGCGACCAGGGGACGACATTGTACGCGCCGAGCGTGAGTACAGGCGCGTCCGGTTTTTTGACGATATTGGCAATGTACATCAAGTGACGGCGAATTTT
The DNA here is from genome assembly GCA_937930625.1 of uncultured Saprospiraceae bacterium. Lineage (GTDB taxonomy): Bacteria > Bacteroidota > Bacteroidia > Chitinophagales > Saprospiraceae > JAHDEO01. Next base: position 4,641 of record CALHBW010000280.1, read on the forward strand.
TTCGTAAGCACTCGTACTGACGGGAGGCTCCGTATTGGCATAGACAAAAAATACATCTTCGCGTTCGTCGTCAATTTGTACTTTTCCAAAAATATTGGGCGTATCTTCAAAATGGAAGGTATCAATCTGTGTCAGTGGATATTTGGAATAAATTGCAAGTCCGCGAAAATCCAAGCGCACAATGGATTCCGAATATGGATATTTTTCCTGCAAACCTGCTCGTAAAAACTGATTCCAATCAAAGGTCAATTCTTGAATCGCTATGATGTCAGCGTCTGTATCAAGAATCGTTTTTATCATATTCGGCGGAGCTTGGCTGGTAGAGCCTACATTGAAATGAGCAACTTTGAAATAAGGTTCGCCGTTGAGTTTTGGATAAAAGGCAGCTTGTTCGGTATCGTGGAAGGAGGCTTTGAGGAAAATACACATCAAAGCACAAGCCGTAAAACTAACGAACATGAGATTGGTGGAACGCAAAAACAGGAATAGAAAACCTAATATCAAGCACAAAAACATGAATTGCACCGCAAATTGCGCCCCGATTCGGAAAACGAATAAATCGGGCGTATAGACGCTAAATATTGTCCCCAAAGCGAGTACTAAGCCCACCATAAGTTGGTACAAACCGATATTCCTGATTCGTTCGAGCATGGTTTATTTTGATAACAATGCTTGGGTATAAGCTCCAAATTTCAGCTATTCAATACTTAATAAAAACAGCGTTTTTATTAGCATACTTAGCCTCTGTAATTTGGATGGGTTCAAGCTGAAATTTGTGAACAACTTGAATCAGACGTTTTTTGAGACGTTTTTATATGAGATAAGTTACTTACTTGAAAATACCAAATTCCAAAAAATGAAAATGAAAATTTCAGAATTTGGTGTTTTGCAACTTGAATTATTTATTTTTCAGTGCAAGTACCACCGAGTGCTTCATACACTTCAATTTGGTCGTCATAATCGCCACGACTGTCAAATTGGTCGATACAGATAAGTGTATCTTGCGTCTGCATACTCGAACCGGTAAACCCGACACATTCCGTACAGCTATCCGTTACACAAGATGTTAATCCTATCATTAATACGACCGCCAATGCTGCTACAGATTTCACTAAAATTTTCATCATATCCCTTATCATAGTTTTTTATGCAAAAATACTTGTCCAAAGTAGGCATTTTTTACTAATTCGGCACTAAAATAGCTAAAAATAGTACTTTTAGTAGGAAATTTGGGACAAGTTTATCTAAACCATAAAGTAGTTGACACTTTCGGAAGTTGATTTTTTAAATTTGAAAAAATAATTTAGACCTCCGTTTACTAAACTTCAAAGAGTCTATTGATACCCCACAGAATAAAAAACTCATTTGAATTGAATTTCTAAATTTCATAACTCATTGATAATTAATTATAAACTTAAAATGAATTTTTATAAAATAAGTTAATTT
>CALHBW010000281.1 GCA_937930625.1 uncultured Saprospiraceae bacterium
CGTACAAGTCGGGCAGTGGCAGCGTAGCGGTACACATTATGCGGATGCTTTGAAGGTCGTGCGTTCAGGTGTTTTGGGCAATATTCGTTTGGTCAAATGCTGGGCATATCAGGGTTGGTTGCGTCCTATGGAGAACAAGCCAGACGCGCCCGTGCCGGAGGGTGTGGACTACAAAATGTGGCTTGGTCCTGCCCCCAAACGCCCATTTAATCCCAATCGTTTTCATTTCACTTTCAGGTGGTTTTGGGATTATGCGGGTGGCTTGATGACCGATTGGGGCGTACACGAACTCGACATTGCGCTATACGCGATGGGCGCAGATACGCCTGTGTCTGTGATGGCTTCAGGCGGCAAATTTGCCTATCCCGACGACCCTTCCGAAACGCCGGATACGCTGCAAGCCGTCTTTGAATTTAAGGATTTCAACTTGCTGTGGGAACACGCTGTTGGTATAGATTTGGGTCCTTACGGTGAGCGCGAAGGCATCGCATTTATCGGCAATAATGGCACGCTGATGGTCAATCGGGATGGCTACCGCGTACTCATTGAGCGTGAACAATTGGGCTACTCCGAATGGGGCGACCCCAAGATGAAAACTATCGAAAATTACGCACGTCCCCAAGATGTGAATTATCTTGATTTACACACTCAAAATTTCATCAAAGCCATTGATAAAAACGATTCTGATGTGCTGGCAACCAATATCTGGTCGGGCAGTTCGGCAGCGATATGCGCTCAAATGGGCAATATTGCCTTCAAAACCGGACAGAAAATTTACTGGGACGACGAAGCGAAGCAATTTAAAGATAATAAACAGGCGAATGAACTCATTAATGCGACCTATCATAATGGGTGGAAGAAGCCGCGTGTGTAGTAAACCGTACAGGCGATTTCAATCGCCATGTCCAGCGCAATATTTATTATAACGAATTGAAAATGAAAAAAATAACTATTGCGTACTGCTTGACATGGCGACTGAAGTCGCCTGTACGATTTCCCAAAAAAATCCTACCTTTGAGCATTATTTAATGTTTGATAAACACCATTTAAAATGAATTCAAAAAATATCGGTAGTATCGCCGTTTTTGTCATTCTCACATTATTTTTTCCAATATTTTTATCCGCTCAAAAAATAACTAAAAAACAGGCGATTGAGTACGCCAATCAATTGAATGAAGTAGAAATTTTATCCGAAAAAGGACGCGATTTACTCATTCAATACATCAATGAAGAAAAACTTGTCAGGGAAAAAAGCGAAGACATCTTGGACGGTAGTATAAGCAGCATGACCAATGAACTAACTCCTGTTCAGATTCTCGTTTTTCTCGCGGATGCGTTTGGCAATGAGTTTTACTACAGAAGTGGTTGGGTAGAACAACAGGCTATAATTGCTGAGTTTACTCAGAAAATTGATATGAATACCGAGATAGATCACAAGAAAATGCGAGAGCAAATTGCACAAAAACTTGAAGAAGCATCTCTAAAACTTGAAGGACCAAAACTTGAAGAAAAAATTGATATTGAGGAAAATGCCATACTTTTAGGTGATATGTCATTATCAATGAGTTCTCTGAACTTCAGTAAATTACCTGCTAATGAACATGGATTTATACATGAAAAATGTAGTGTCATGGGAAAGACTCTTTTAACAACATTTTCAAAGTTGAAAGGACTCGGTTTGATTGACCGGAAAATACATGATGAGACTATCAAAATGGTAATAGAAACAGAAGTGTCGCTTGAGATGTATGCCTTGAGCTATGCTGCAAGTCGAGCTATTTTTTACGAAGATTATGAGGAAGAGAAAGCGAAGGAATACGAGTTCATTAAAAACTTACACAAACAAAATCTTATTTCTGATAAAAATTTGAAAGTTTTACTCAAAAAAGAAAAAGAACAACACTTGCGCTCTAAATATGACTTGGTTAAATATTGCAAAAATACAAAATTGTTTAATGTTCGCAATTACTCAATTGATGGTTCACAGGGTTATCAGGAGATTTTTGAGGAAATAAAAACCTTATTGCCGGATGCTGATTTTGAGAATTTTAAAGCTGAAATCATTACAGAAGAAGGTTGGGGTGGTGATTTGTTGGAACAAAATCTATTAATCAGTTTCGATGTAGATGGCAATACATATAGCAATCAGTCTTTTTATGATTATAAAAAAGTGAATCCTGAAGTGAATGAAATTAAAGAAGATAGCACACTGCGAATAAGCGTTGATTTTCACAAAGGCATCAACAAATATTTGGCAGATAAAAACTCTGATTATAGGCTTTATTTTGTCAATAAATCCGAACCCGGACAAGCTTATGGTAAAGATGAATTTGCAGTAATTCTAATGACCGAAAAACAGATGGCAGCTTGGAGAGGATACTCGCCGTATTTATTTTCTCGTGAAAATCATAGCAATGAATTTAACACAAAAAACATACAGACATTTATTGCGACTTGCGATAGTTTGGGTTTGTTTAGTCATCTAAATCAGGAGGAAATTGATATGGGAAATAAGTGCATTAAAGAGTTGCAAGACATAGATTATCAGCGTGTTTTATATTGTTTTCCGAAAATAATTATTGGTTTTGATTGGGAAACGGGTAATCTTGAAAATCCTTATGAAGAGTTGACTTTAGCATTTGGAGCGGTATCAAGAGGTGCATTTACTCCAACGAATATTGTAGATACATTTGAAGAAAGTTGGGAAATGGAAAGTACCTCATACGCCTTCGATTTTAATGGTAAAACATATCATACTGAATTGACGATGGAAAGAGATTGGTTGGATGGTGGTTTTATGGGATTAATAGAAAAAGCTATGGAAGAACATAAGGTGGAGGGTAGTTTTAAATATTGCGACAGTGACGGACAGTTTTCGGGATTTATCTTCCTTTCCAATACTCAATATGAATATTTGCAAGAAAATTACCCCACATTATTCTCTGATAATTATTAAAATACAAACTAAAAACAAAAAAAAATCGGTACCGAAACACTCGATACCGATTTTTTTTAGGGAATAATACCGTCCAATAATTACTTCAATTTCACAAAACGTTCAGTAATATAGGTACTGCCTCCGAAGTTGACGCGAATAAAATAAACGCC
>CALHBW010000282.1 GCA_937930625.1 uncultured Saprospiraceae bacterium
ACCCGTCTAACTTTGCCGAACTCAAGTTGCCGGGCACACTCGTCTGACGAAGGTTTTTGTGAAATGTCGTGATTTGTCTCATAAAATATTCGCACTGAATAAAGTGATTCGTCTGACGAGTATTCGCTTTAGGCAAACTTAAACGGGTAGCCACTAATTGCTAACCCCAATTTAATGAGCGTTTGTCTATTATTTCGATTGGAATTTGGGATTTGGTGCTTGGAATTTCTCAAGTCTGCGGTTGTCCGCAACTTGAGTTAACTAAGTGGCTCAATCAAATTAATCAACTCAACATGACAGAAAATAACTCATATCTCGGACGTGGATGGGCATTCCCCCCAACTTTTAATATCAGTTCGGGAAGTGTCGAAATGGTGCAAAACGAAGAAGACATCAACCAAAGTCTTGAAATTTTGCTATCGACCAGTCTCGGTGAGCGAGTCATGCAACCTACCTATGGCTGCAACCTGAAAGACTATCAATTTGAAACATTGAACGTGACAATGATTAGCTTTCTCAAAGATTTGGTAGAACGAGCTATCCTATTTCACGAACCCAGAATTACACTTGAAAATATAAAAGTTACCGAAATTGACTCCTTTGATTTGATAGAAGGCAGATTTACTATTGAAGTCGATTATCTCATTGACGGTTCTAACTCACGCCGCAACTTTGTTTACGATTTTTACCTGAGAGAAGCTGATCCACAGGTCTAAATCATTTACTCATTCTGTCATTCATTCATTCATTCATGCATTGTGTCTATGTCAAACACTTCAGTCATATCCAAGATACCACATCCGCTGTTGGAGGCTTGTCCCGGAACAAGTCAACAGGGCAAAATATTGGAAACATTAAAGCCTGAAAACATCAAAATTGATGATCAGGAGGCACAGGATTTGCTAAATTTCATCTATCAGTTTGCCGGACAAGTCAATTTTTATGATGAAACTCTCCAGCAATATGACTGGCAACCTTTTTTTCAAAACAGCCTACCTTTTGTTTTAGCCCGTATCAGCAAAGTTAATCTGGTACAACTCAAAGCAGACTATGACGAACTGGTCGTGTTTGTAAAAACAAATTACAATACGCAAACCGCCCCCGTCTATGAACCACAATCTCTACAACTTATTTTCGATTTTTTATACGATGAAATATTTATCCCTTTAACGAGATGGCAACAACAATTCACCGAAAATAAATCCAGTTTTGGCGATGTTATAAGTGGAACAATAAGAAGAAACCTAAAAACGGCTTTAAAAAACTATATCAAACTATTCAACGGCGCAGCCTCCATCGATGGCACAGGCTTGTATTCCGAAAATTATAACATAGTTGCCAGAGATTTTACGACGCTCAATACAGAACAGATATGGGGATTAAAACCAGAAGATTTGGCAGCATCCGACACCAGTTTTTATGACAATAATACTTTAACACTTGAGCGTCTGGAAGCTATCCTGGAAAATGGACAGCCCAACTTAAATACAATCATAAACAAAGCCATTGAAGTCCTAAAAGCACTAAGCCAAAAAGCACCCCACTATATAAAAGAAAGCCTGATTCCAAAATACGAAGAACAGCAGCAGGTGCATTTGCCTCAATTGGGATTGCTTTACACCTTCATGGAACTGAGCAAATATTTCAAAATAGACGTCAATGATTTAAGTACAAAACATCTCGACTTTTTTTACAAAAAAGTCTTAAACATCAAAGAACAGCCGGAAGTACCCGACAAAGCACATCTGGTATTTGAAGTACAAAAACACGTCAAAAATCCCTTTGAACTCAAAGCCGGTACACTCATCAAAGACGGCAAAGACGCCAACAACAAAGACATCTTTTTCCAGATAGACGAAGATATAGTAATAGACAAAGCACAAGTCGCATATTTACAAACCCTTCATATCAATTATATTGATGTGGTAGTGGACGATGGAATAACAGACGAAGAAGCAACCTGCTCTGATGAAGCTACGATATGTCCATTCGTAGAAGGCATTTACATGGCTCCGGTGGCTAATGCCGCTAATGGCGTAGAAGCAACAACCCCACCACTCTCTTGGGCGACTTTAGGCGCAAGATTCAGCAAAGAAATCATCGGGGATAATGAATTGCCGGAACGCTACCCAAAGGCAGAACTGGGCTTTGTGCTGGCTTCGCCGGTTTTGTATTTGCAGGAAGGCAAACGGAAGATCGATATTCGACTTTGTTGTAAGATTGAGGACATCGTAACAGACGATGAGAAGGAAATTGATGTAGATGATTTCGCTGATTTGGAAATGCAAAATCTCAATGAAACATACTATGGCTTAACCTTAGACCTCATTGATGAAATAAAAGAGCAACTGCAAATACAGGTGAAGCCTAAGATAGATGGATGGGCAGGACCTCGTTTTTGGAGAAACTCTAACAATAGTGGGTGGAGTGAAGCAGGGAATTTATTGAGTGAAGTGCTATCGGATTGGGGAGCAAGTATAAATCAACTCCCACATATTTTCTTTGACCTTTTGTACAATAATTTGATTGATAGGCTTACAGAATACTTATATGGAATAGATATTTGTCCACTTCCTGCTAGCCATCTCGAAAGTTATGTGTTTATTGATTTAACCATGCCTTCCCAAATTAATGGTTTTTATACGCAAAATGCCAAAGACCTCGTTGAATGCCTTATTGATGAAGGTATCAAATGTATCATAGATTTAACATTAGAACTGATTAGAACAACCGCCTTATCTCAGAAAATTTTCAATATTTATCTTAGTGGAGAAAAAGAATGGATACTCGTAAAACCGGAACAAATCACTAATATTGACCTGAAGGTTTCTGAAGCTGAAGGAATAGGGGGGAAAGGAAGTGGATTTGAATGCCCACCCCAAGAAGAAGATAATGACAATGAAAACGACGACGGATCAACAACAGATACAGAAGATGAAGAACCAACACTCCCCGAACCGACAGAATTTGCCTGTCCGCCCGGTACTGATTATGAACTCTGCATTACCATAGAACTGGACGAATCCATAGATCCGGTTACATTTTTTGATGAAGAAGCCCTCAAAGAACCACTCGGCACTACCGATCCCGTCGCAAAAATATTAGTTAACAGTGATATAAAAGTCATCGTAGATAGTTGCGAATATGTGCCATGCTGTAGTCTTGAAAATTGTAAAGAAGGAGAAAAGAACTTGCCGGTTTCACTCTACCATTATTTCCGTTATTTTAAAGTATTGGATTCTTGTATAGATGTGGAAGTTTGCGGGCTGAAAAATTTTATTGTACAAAATGATGAAAACCTTCAGGATGTAAATAGTCCCATTTATCCTTTTGGAGCACGTCCGGAGGTGATTGATTTTGAAATAGTGAATCAGACGGAAGAACCATCTACGACGACACCTGATACAGAAGTTAATTTGATAGGTCCGAGTTTTTACATTGGCAGCAAAGAAATATTTTGCAAGGACTGGGATAAAGTATGGGTCAATTTAGAATGGAAATCAAAACCAAGCGATTTTAATGAATATTATCAGGCTTACAATGTTGTACATGAGGGAGGAGTTCAGGTATATGGACTAAATGAGGAAGGTTTTGAGATGAATGTAGCAGTTTTAGATGATGGTAAATGGTGTCGAGAAGAACCAAACGGACGATGCATAGATAGGGATACAGATGGGAATGTAGAAGCTGACGACCAACATCCGGATACAGGGCATAACAACAGGATGTTGTTTCAAGATGACAGTAAACTGAACGACACTACGCTTTACAGCAACCCATGTGTACCCGTTAACCCCGTAGAACAGAGCATTGAAATCTGTAACACAGATTTTCTTATTCAACGAAAGTTTAGGGAACTCAATACAAACTTAACAGAATATAGAACCGACACACTTAATGGTTTTATTAGATTAACACTTGAAAATCAAGATTTTCTGCACAAGGATTATGCTTTTGTTCTAGCGAGACAAATGATGGCTTTAGGAAGGTATCCTATTGCTTTTCAGACAGCTATTTATGTGGACAGTGAGAATGGCGGAATATTTAATTTTCAAAATTTTTCCTCAAACATTGACGACATACAGGACTTGGTCGAAGATATCTGCAAAAAAATTGATCCGCCCGGAGGCTTAGAATCACTTATTAGCAGCTTAGAGAACTTACTCTGTGCCGATAATAATAGTAGTAGTATAAAGTCACGTTTGGGGGGAGTTATCACAATGATTGATACACTCAAAGGTGAAATTGAGGAAGTTGCAGAGGACATATTCGGTCCAAACGCACCAAACGTAAGAGAACTTTTAGATGACCTAAGTGATTCTAGTTCAGATGCTATTGGTTTCCTAGACACAGCTATAGACGATTTACAGCTATCACCTACCCCTAATGTTGGTAGTGCTGAAACTAATATTACCGCTGCAAAAGATAAATTGAACCTTACCCTTCCGCTCTCTACACCGACTGTCTTGAATTTAGTGAGTACTATAATCGCTATATTAGATGACACAAACCCGCTTAATCCCGATGTAAAAGGGAAACTCTCTGATATATCTAACGACATTACAGATATTAAAGGAGAAATAAATACAATAATTGGCATTTTGTGTGATTCGGGGACTATACAATCGAAGATTGATGATATTAGTACTTGTATTGAAAGTGGAGACTCGGATAATCCCGGTATCAAAGAATATGCTCTTGAAATAAAAAACATAACAGAAAGTCTGGAAAATACTGATGTAGGCGATGGTGATGGAGAAATTTTGTCCGGTTCCATAGAAGTCCCCATCCCAAACGAACCCTGGACACCAATAATAAAAGAAATGTCCCTTGACTACACCGCAAAAGCCATCGGTACGGATATAGAACTCATACACATTTATCCATTCGACAACACCTACAAGCAGGAAGCCCTCAACCCTCAACCCATGCTTGTGCCTACCTTGCTAGATGAAGGCACACTATTCATAGGGCTTAAAGACCTGACGCCCGGAAGTAGTGTAAATCTCTTATTCCAATTAGCCGAAGCAACTGCCGATACCGAGTGCGACAGAGCCGACATCAAATGGCATTATCTCAAAAACAACCGTTGGAATAATCCACTAAGAGACGGATTTGAAATTGCAGAAGACGGCACCAATGGGCTGACCCGTTCCGGCATTGTCAAAATCGCTGTGCCGGAAGATATTCCCAACAAGGATTACACCATCATGCCCAATCCTGACCCTGAAAAAGAACCAATATCCTGGCTCAAAGTCTCTGCAAGGAGAGATATAGCCGCAATTTGCGAGACTGTGGGCATATACACACAAGCCGTCATCGCCAGCTTTAAAAACGATGGCAATACGAGGAATGAAATGCTCCTCCCCGCAGGCAGTCTTGCCCGACTTGCCAGAGCTGATTCCAGCATCAAGAAAGTCAATCAGTATTATGATACTTTCGGCGGGCGACTGGCAGAAGTTTCCAATAATTTCTATCATCGCGTCAGCGAACGATTGAGACACAAAGGACGGGGCATTCAACTATTTGATTATGAGCGATTGGTTCTGCAGCATTTTCCGGAGATTTTGATGGCGCGTTGCGTAACCCACACCTTCGGCTTATCCGCTAAAAAATATCGGTCTGATTTTGCCCTTGCACCCGGTTTTGTGATGCTGGCGGTTATACCCAATTTGAAAATACTAAGCTCCGGCAATGTGTTGGAACCCCGTGTCTCCACTAGTCTGTTAGACGATATTCAGACGATGCTCGCAGACAAAATATCACCTTTCACGCGCCTGAAAGTCGTCAATCCGAGATACGAAAAAGTAGATGTACAGGTAAAGGTAAAATTCAAGAAGAAAATAACCAATGTAGCCTTTTACAAAGCAAAACTGGCAGAAACTTTAACACAATTTATGGCTCCCTGGACAAAGGGTGACAATCTCGACAGGCTTATTTTCGGACGCAATTTATCCGCTTCCGAATTGGTGCATTTTATAGAATGTCAGCCTTATATTGATTTCATTTGCTCGCTTGACCTCACACATGAAGAAGAGAAAAAGAAGTGTTACGACATACAGGGGGCGAGCAATAGCGGAGAGCAGCAAACACCAAGCGAAGAACCCCCAACCACATTAATCGCACCGCTAACTGCCCGTTCTATTCTTACAGTAGGAACAATAACGGTGGAACATCTAATCAGAGATTGTGATAAATTTTCCGATGTCGAAGATTACACATGCAATGAGGTGACAGGCATGAAAAACTAAAAAACATGGAAGAAACTAAGATAAATAACAAAGTCATTCAAAAAAATGACAGCAGCTTTCCTGAGCATTTTGACTTTGAATGGTTGCGTAATAAAGGACTGGAGCATATCGGTCAGTTATCCGGCAAAATATGGACCGACCACAACACCCATGACCCCGGTATCACGATGATGGAATTGCTGTGCTACGCCCTGATAGACTTGGGTTATCGCACCAAACTGCCCATAGAAGACCTGTTGGCGAAAAAAAACGACGAAATCGAAGACAACTTTTTCACTCCTGCGGAAATACTGACCTGTAATCCGACGACCATCATGGATTACCGGAAAATGCTAATGGATATTGATGGGGTGCAGAATGCGTGGCTTGAAATTGAACAAGATGAGTATTTAGTAGTTGATTGTAATGTTTTGGAAGGTGACCATCTATCTTGTAAGACCATTAATTTTAACCCTGAACCTGATACTGAAATTGACCCTGACAATTCTAATATTCTTGAAGAGAATGAGTTTAAATTATGTCTGAATGGACTGTATCGCGTCTATATCGAATTAGAAAACGACGACCCATATTGTCTCAATGGAGAGTCGCAGTCAGAAGAACTACAAGAACAGAAAGATGCTATATTAGCCGAAGTCAAAAAAAGACTATCCCGCTACCGCAATCTCTGCGAGGATTTTACAACAATACACACCTTATGCACCGAAGAAATTGGTCTATGTGCAGAAATTGAATTGACAGAAGCAGCAAATCCCGAAGAAATTTATGTCGAAATCATGGAGAAAGTGAACAACTTTCTCACACCTCAAATCAATTATTACACTCTTGAAGATTTTCTGAATAAAGGCAAAACTATTGAAGAAGCATTTGAGGGACGTCCATACCTCACCGACTTTTCAAAAACCGATGAATGTGACAACACCATCATTGAAAGCCGGGGCTTTATAGATGATGAAGAATTGAAAAACATAAAACGTCATACTTCCATTCATTTGTCAGATATATACAAATTGATATTGGAAATTAATGGCGTAGCAAGCGTTAAAAATTTGGTGCTGAACGGCTGGATAGATGATATACAAGAGCCGGTAGAAAGCAGCAATTATAATCCAACATTAGGACATGAAGCAGACGAGGAGAGATGCTGGACTTGGGAACTACCTTTACATGAAGGTTATGTACCTCAACTTTGCTTTGAATATACTTGTCTGAAACTCATAAAAGGCGGCTTCACTTACACCATCAGTCAGGATGAAATTGAACAACGACTGCGTAGCTCTATCCTTGCAGGAACTGCACCATTATTGAATGAGGAAAACCTGAACATGCCCATCCCAACGGGCAATTACAGACCAGACTTGGGCGAATATTATTCTATTCAAAATGATTTACCAAATGTGTATGGCGTAGGTGAAGGCGGCATCCCGAATAGTGCAACCGATTTGCGTAAAGCACAAGCTTTACAACTGAAAGGCTACTTGATGTTTTATGATCAGATGTTGGCAACTTACATCAGTCAAATAGGCAATCTACGTCATTTATTCTCTTTGAAACCGGACAGCCAAAGATCGGCTGACGACCTGCATACCTACTTCCCGCAACTGTTGGATTCCGTTCCGCAAGCTGAACAATTGATTCAGTTTTATGCCGATACCAATAGCGGATTACTGGACGGAACGGTGCTGGGCTTACCCGTTCAAACCGAACCGACCAATCTGCAATTAGAAGAGCTGAAAAGACAAAAAGACTTTGAATGTCAGCGCGAAAAATACTATTTCGATAAAGCAATTGACCGAAATATTGCCATTAGTCAGCTTCAACGTGAATTCCGGCAAGGAGATATTAACACAACTATTTGCGAAGATGAATCCGGGTTCTTTTTTGTCATAAAAACACGATTTTCAGCGTATTTACTGATGAGCAGAAAGCATTATTGTACATATAATGAAGCCAAATCAGCTGCAGAGTCTATTGCTTATTTAGGAACTTTACCACAAGCCTATCAAAAAGCTAAGAAGACCATAGAAAATATAGACAATACATATGAAGAAAAATACACCTTTTCAATCGTTTATAAAAATCTGGACTACCTCACGATTGTACAAAAAATGGTGGAAGATGAATCCCAATATTGCGAAAGACGCGAAGAATTTCTGGAACACCTGCTCGCCAGATTTGCAGAAAATTTCAACGAATATGCCCTGCTCAATTACACCCTGGAGCTTGACGCCAAACAACGCATAGAGCGCAAAGGACAACTACTTTGCAACTACCCCACCATCAGCCGGAATCGCGGAAAAGCCTACGATTATTGTCAGCCTTCTTGGGATACAGATAATCGTTCGGGACTGGAAAATAAAATCGCCGCACTTGCGGGCTTAAGCCCGATAAAGCAAGCAATATGCAATTTTGAGGTCGATTGTGTAGAAAATGGCGGTAAGATTGTTCAAATAAAAAATCCAAGAGGACACGTCATTATGGAAAGTGACTGTACTTTTGAAAGTGATGAAAAAGTACAGCAATTTCTGGAAACCTTCTTTTCAAAATGTGCAAGGGATAAAGCTAATTATAAAGACATCAATACCAAAGGGAAATATAGTTTTTTTATTGAATGTGAAAATTGCAAAGTATATTATATAAGAACATTTGAAACTACAAAACAGCGAGATGCTGTTAAACAAAACATTTGCAGGAGCTACACTTATGAGCCTGAAGATGAAGATATTTTTGTCAGTAAATCAAAAAATGGCAAACCTGTAGAATGGAAATATTACTTTTTGCGGCGAAACGAAGGCGAAGCGTCCATTCCGGTTTTTCAAAGTATCAAATCTTTTAACACAAAAAAGAAAGCGATTAATGCCTATCAAAAGGATGCTAAAAAAATGCCCAAAGCCGACCTGAAAACGGAAGAAGATGGTACAGGAAAAGTTTATTTGTCTGGCAGAAAGACACCTTCTATGGAAAGCTATCAGGGCAAAGGTGCAGATTCTGATGCAGATGCCCCGAAACGGGAATTTGAGTTCTACAAAAAAATACAATATCCGGGTCGAAAAGATGCTCAAACAGTGGAAAAAGACTTCACGATTTGTCCGGCAAAGTTTAGAGTAATCAAAAAAGACCCTATTGCTATCTATCCCTGTGCCTGTTTTGATGAAAATGATGAAAGCTCACAGAAGGAGATAGATCGGCTTTGCGCCAATATTGCAAAGGAACAATACAAAATCCTTAAAATCTGCCTTGCCGGTGATATTTGTACGATGATTGACGGGAAATATCATTACGTTATACGCGATAAAAACGATGGAACGATTTACCTGATTAGCTATGAAGGCTATCCGACTATAGAGGAAGCAACAGCGGCTTTTAATGAAAATTATCTGCAACTCATCGACCTGGCTTCTGATGTCGAAAATTATAATATAGATTCGAATACATGGACGGTCGGAATGCAGGGAAAAGTGACACCTTTAGCCTGTATTCCGGAGGATTTTGACTTGGATGTGCAGCAATTGGCAAATTGTTTTTGTACCTATCCTATTCGAATCAAAAAAGAAGAGGGCAAGCCTTGTTGCGATAATGATACAGCCTCCGTCTCCTATTATTTCCATTTGGTCAACCCCCATTTTCAACCAACAGATAATGATGATGAAGATTGCAAAGCCGACTGGCGAAGCACACAATGTTACGAGACACCGGAAGAAGCTATAAAGGATTTTAATCTTTTTCAGACTTTATTAAAAAACAAAGAAAACATCCGTCCTATTCCAGAGAAAAAATTCAACCGTTGTTTTGAAAAAGAGGAGGATTGTAATTGTAAAAACTACATCTCGGTCATTGAAGTATTGGTGGAAAGCTGTGAGACGTATCGCTCAGAAGAACTGGCTTGGCGAGCACTTAATGATTTTATCCAATGTGCTAATAATATAGAAAATTATATTCTGAACGATTCCAATGACTGTTACACGTTTCAAATATGGGATAATGGCGGCGGACAGACCAACCTGTTAGAGGAAGCATGTCAGGAATATCAATTTGGACAATCTGCTTCCCCTGAAGAAGGCGACTTGAAATTAGCTGAAAGCCCAACATGTTACGAATGTATTTCGGATATGCTGGACGCCATTCGCCGCCTCTTAGCCTGCATCAATCAGGAAGGTATGCACCTTGTGGAACACATTCTGCTACGACCTGTCAGAGATGACGGGCAAATAGAGAATTGTTGCCTCATCCAACCTACCGATGTGGATTGCTGCTGCAAATTAGAATATGAACTTGAAACAGAAGAAGCCTGTGCAGAGAACACACAAGAAACATCGCCTTACATTCCCGGTGCAGACACCTATTCTTTCTGGGCAACCGTCGTATTACCCGGCTGGACTTCTTCTTTTAGTACACACAATCAGCGCGACCTCTTTCAGGAATTATTGTATAAAAATACCCCCGCACATATCGGCTTGAATATCGTTTGGATTAGTCCGCAGCAAATGTGTGAATTTGAGGGCAAGTATAGTCAGTGGCTACAAAGATTTACGTGCAATAGCAGTTCTGATAATGACAATATACAATGTGAAATGGTGGATTGTCTGGCTCAACTTTCAGACTATACGCCAATGCCAAAAGAGGATCCCGAAAATACAGAAGAAGGGTGTCTTTGCAAAGGAGAAGAACAAATGGAGTTAGGTTTAAATAAAAATAAATTATTTGTAAATCATCAGTTTTATAATCAGAAAGATACGCTGAAACAAGAAGATATGAGCACCATATTACGCAGTTCGGGCAATTCCAATTTTGCTTATCTGCCTGTCGAACTGGCAATGTCGGCAACAGCTTTGAAAAAAGCATCTGTTAATACCATTTTGACGAATTTCAAAAAAAGCAAACAACCGAAAGCACCAAGAACGGAAGCCCTAAAAGAAAAGCCTGTTGCCAAAACAACTGCGCCGCCTCGCGTACTGCTGGAGCGTAGAAAAAAATACATCGCAAACTTGGCAAATATCGAAGATAAAGTGATGAGAGAAGACCGTGTCATGTACAGAGATGCGATGGCTTATCTTAAATCCGGCAAGACTGATTTTGAGGCTTATGAGTATGTAGCAGACCGCATTTTCCAATACGGACAAAAGCCGGGGGGTGTGGAAACAGACCTGTTTTTCTATCTATTGTGTAATGCCACTTGGTGTTATCTCGATATCGCTTCTTGGTTAGACAAGCGCAATATTCAACACCCGGAAAAATGGCAGGAAATCGTCAATAAAATGAAAGCACAAAATGTCAATCGTCCCAAATTGCTCAAAGGCTGGAATGGTGGGGATATCAAAATTTCCTTACAATCTAAATCGGTGGGACGATATTACCGGATGATTAGGCAGTAAAATAACAGAAATAATGACGCACCATTTCATCGCAAAACAAATCACTGAACTCAGCATTCGCAATGCAGAGGAGGCATACAAAGTCCAAAATGACTTTGCCAATGCCTTTCGCAGGGAAGCTGTGCCTATGCTGGAAAAACTGTTTGACAGGTTATTTGGCGATGATGAAGTCGTGCGTATTGAAAAACTGGAAATAGATTTGGGCAATATTTCCGCTAAGGACTTATCCGCCGGCAATTTTGTCGCTTTATTACAACAAAAACTCGAAGAAGCCCTGACGGTGCATATTCATCAGTCCGAACAGCCCGTACAGCGTTTACCTATGCCTAAAAACCACTTTGAGCAATGGTTATATTTTCTCGAATATGGTAGTTTTTCTTGGGAAATGCCACAGCCAAAACAGCAACAATGGCTAAGGGATGTCTTGGATACTTTGGCAACTGAAGTTAGCGCAATTAACCAACTCACACAATTGCTTCGCAAAAACAACACTGCTTTTAAACGACTGATACTGCAACACGAAGCGGTATTTTTAAAAACAATAGCAGAATTGTTTACCGGACAAAAACAAGATGAGTTGAGTCCGTTTCTAAAAGAATGGCAGCAGATTCGTCGTACAATTCACAAAAAACAAAAAACAAAAAAAACCGCTCAAACCTTTCGAGAAACAGAGCAGATATTCTGGACGACAATACTGGAAAAAGTTATTTTACAAAGAGAAAAAAAGACCTCCCAAACCTTATGTGCAGATTACATTTTAGCCAATATAACAACAGAACTAATTTCTGAAAGACCTTTGATTATCCAACAAATAAACAAAGCATTCCCACTAACAACAGCATTATTAAAACAAAAAAATATTAGCGAATATATTGCTGAAAATCAGCTAAATGACTATACAACATCTTCTAACCTTTCAGAGGAAGAAAAACAATCGCACACAAAAAAAGAAGCGCAAAACAACAACCAACCAACTGAAAAATCAACAATTACAAGCTCTGGAAATGATAAACTCACAAAACAGACAAGGGATGAAATAAGCGAAGAAAAATCAGCACAACAAATTGAAAAAGAAAAAAATACATCAATACCTCAATCTTCTAATCTTTCAGAGAAAGAAAAACAATCCTTCACAAAAAACGAAGCACAAAACAACAATCAACCAACTGAAAAATCGGCAATTACAAGTACTGAAAATAATAAGCACACAAAACCCCAATTCGCCGACCCGAACAGCCGGGACGACAACACGACAACGCATCAACACCCAAATAACTCAACAACTCAAAAACCACAGTTCACAACTCAACAACCTGATAATCACTACATCCCTAACGCTGGCATCGTCATGCTCCATCCGTTTTTAGGACACCTATTCAAAAAACTGAAATTGACCAAAGGCGGAGCGTTCAAAAATACAAAGTCCACGCAAAAAGCCATCCTGCTACTACATTATCTAACAACGCAGGAAATCAAAACGCCGGAATACCAACTAACTTTACCCAAATTCTTATGCGGCGTACCACTAAACACCCCAATTGACCACTATACTAAACTTACAAAAAAAGAAAAAGAGGAAGCCGAAAATCTATTGCAGGCAGCCATAGAACATTGGGGCGCATTAGGCAAAGTCTCCAATGCCAGTTTACGCGAAGGCTTCCTCAAGCGCGAAGGCAAGCTGGAAAAAACCTCCGGTGGTTGGCAGTTGCAAATAGAAAAACAAACGATAGATATTCTCTTAGACCAATTACCCTGGAATCTAAGCATTGTAAAACTACCCCAAATGGAAGATATTTTAAAAGTAGATTGGCGATAAAAACTTTGGGTCTATGGTCAATAGTCCATTGTCCATAGCTGTTTTGAAAATTGAAAATTATTTCATTTTGCTCTGCAAAATGTGTGATGTCCATCGACTACCGACCATGGACTATCGACTGATAAAATATGAAAGCAACAGAAAATAAATCATCCACCACTACCTTGCAGAGAAAGCAAGAGCAGACACCTTTCTTTAAAAAAGAAGGGCAGGATGGCTTTTTTTCTACTTCAACCGAAAAACCTGCCCCTTTCTTCAAACCAATATCCCCCTTTGGAGGGGGTGCAGGGGGAGGAATTCAACCCAAGCTCAAAATCGGACAACCCAATGACAAATACGAAAAAGAAGCCGATTCGGTAGCCGATACCGTCGTCCAACGCCTATCCGAAAATCGCTCGAACACAAATATGTCCCCCTCTGGAGGGGGCGCAGGGGGAGGAATATCTGCTAAAAGGGCTACCAATCAAATTGTCCAGCGAAACACCCCCGACAACGAAGAACAACTCCAAAAGCAAGAAGACAAAGAAGAAATTTCCCTCAAAGAAGAAAGCATCCAACGCAAACCCATTTTCGAGAGCAACGATGACTTATCCAACTTTGGTGGGCAGACAGGGGGTGGACTTCAAACTAAATCAGAAACACCAAACACCACTACACCCGCTCTCGAAACCCAACTAAATAATTCAAAAGGTAAAGGCTCCTCTCTGCCCGAAAATACCCGTAACGACATGGAATCTGCTATTGGCGCAGATTTCGGCGGTGTAAATGTTCATACCGACAATAATGCGGTACAAATGAATCAGGACCTCGGCGCAAAAGCCTTCACGCATGGCTCGGATATTTATTTCAATCAAGGACAATATGATACCAATTCTTCCGGCGGACAACACCTACTGGCGCATGAGTTGACACATACGGTGCAGCAGGGGGCAGCAAACACCGTTCAACAAAAAACAGAAGCCTCGCAAATACAACCACGTATTCAAAGAAGCTGGCTCGGAGATGGTATTGAGTGGATAAAAGGTAAAATAGCCAGCGGACTCAACTGGGCTGCCGAGCGTACTATTCCCGGCTATACCTTACTCAATGTTGTTTTGGGTAAAAATCTGATTACTGATAAACCTGTTGCCCGTACAGGTGTTAATCTCATAGAAGGTTTTATGGATTTGCTGCCTATTGTCGGCAAAATATTATTCAACGAACTCAAAGAAACAGAATCCCTGAATGAAGCGGGCGCATGGGTAGAGCAAAAAATGACCGAATTTGGAATTGACTTCAATGACATATCCAGACGCCTGACTGCCATGTGGGAAGAAATGTCTATCTGGAATGGCGTTGATGGCAATAAACAAATATTTAAAAAGTATTTTGGTCGCGACATCGGTAGAATATTGGCTTTCAAGAACGTCGTTCAGCAAAAAGTCAAAGAGCTTAGATTTGAAGCAGCCTTCCGCTTGGTTGGCGCACATGATTTGATTGCATCCTTAAAAAAAGCACCGGCGGCACTCAAAAGAGCTATTGACGACCCCAAAGCTGTGCTAAAATCCTTTATGGGGGCATTGAAAAACGGCTTTACCAATTTCAAAGTCAATTTTGTTGGTCATTTCAAAAGTGCATTATTAGGTTGGTTATTTGGTAAAGCGGCAGAAATGGGCGTACAGATGCCCAAGCAATTCAATGTAGCAGGATTATTTGGCTTTGTAGCACAACTGTTGGGCGTTACGTATCAGCAAATTCGCGCAATGGTGGTCAAACGGCTTGGTCCAAAAGGCGAAAAAGTCATATCTTACATGGAAACTGCGGTCAGCTTTGTAGCCGACCTGATAACAAGAGGACCAATTGCCCTTTGGGAAAAAGTAAAAGAAGCCCTAGCCAACTTCAAAACAATGCTTTTTTCCAAAATTGCAACATTGGTCTCCACGGAAATCATCAAATCTGCCGTCACCAAATTGGTGTCCATGCTCAATCCGGCAGGAGCTATCGTACAACTGGTGCTGACCGTTTACCGTGTCGTCAAGTTCTTTATAGATTGGTGGAATAAGATTAAAGATATTGCTACTAAAGTTATCGGTTCTATCACCAAAGTCGCTTTAGGGCAGTTTGCCGGAGCCTCGGCTTTTATTGAAAATGCTTTTGCCAAAGGCATACAAATCGCTATTGGGTTTTTGGCGAGTATTTTTGGCTTGGGCGGTATCGCCGCTAAAGTTAAAAATCTGATTAAGGCAATCGCGACACCTGTGCAGACGGCTGTGGGTAAGGTGATTGATTGGATTGTTCAAAAAGGAAGGGCTTTGTTCAATAAGATATTGGGAAAAAAGGAAAAGGAGCAACCTGATTATAGTGATCCGGTAAAGCAGGAGAAAGTATCAGCTGGCTTGGCTGCTATTGATAATGAAGAAGAAAAATACATTGTTGATGGTAAAATCACTAGAGAAAATGCTGAAAAAGTAGTAAAGACTGTAAAGCAAGAACATACAGTATTCACAGTATTAAAAGTAATAGATGGTGGAGACACATGGAACTATGATTATGCTGCTAGTCCTGGAAAAGAAGTAGAGGGGCCTGGAAAAGGAGAAGAAACAAATGAGGTTTTGGCCCTGTATAGGGGAATACACTATTTTGCTTTATATGATGATGAAGCAGAAAAAGAGAGAGTGATTAATAATATTGTTGCAGAACAAGATTTTTCAGATGCAGTATACGATATACTAGGGAAGGATAGGTATGATGAAGATGTAACTTATGAAGAAAAGTTATCGGCGGCAAGGATTATAGTTATGGAACTAATGAATAAAAAGGAAAGTATAAATGTGAAAACATGGTGGGGAAAGAAAAAAACAGTCTCGTCACATTTTTATGTGCTTTTACAGAGGTATGTAAATACTAGGGCAGCCTTTATAGAGGAAATAAACGAAGAACGGAGAAAGGATTCATACAAAGGACTTTCATTTTCTTCCATTCCATTTATTTCTACCACAAAAACTGCAAAAAGAGCTGCAAAATATGCACTAAATAAGGTGGCTCCTAAAGAAGATCAAATTGAAAAATATAAAGATTTTGATTCAACCACATTGGTCGGAAAACTTTTTGTTTATTTACTTAAGGTAAGTGATTTGGAAACATTAAAAGCAGAAGATATTATTGCAAAAGGCAAAGAAGAGAAATTTTTTCCTCATGTTAGGTACTCTACTGCTGACAAAGAAATTACTTTTCCTGGTTATATACCCCGAGAAAATAGAGTTGCAAGTATTAATGCAGAAGCAGGAGATAATGCTGACCAATTAGCATCTGAAGGAGAAAAAGCTGCGAAAAATAGTACTACTGACAAAATAATACCATGGGGGTAATTAAAGAAATAAATTTTTTGAAAGAAAAAATAATTCATCAATATCGACTATTAAAATGGGATGAGGTTGACGAAAGGGTTTTAAAAACTAGTGTGTATGATTCTTTTTTTATTGAGTTTTTTGATGAGGAAATGGCATCCATATTCGAACGAAATAATACCAGATATCTCGTCGAATTTTTAGAACAATTTAGTTCTTTTAATTATGCCTATGGACAAAGTATTTCAGTTTGTAGAGAATGGTTTGAATTAGTAGCACTGGCAGCAAATATAACAGGAGATAATCTAAGAACTTGTCAGTATGCTGCTATTAGCGGCAGGTGGGATATTTTAGAAAATGTTGATAAACAAATAAAGGAATTTAATTCCTATGAAGATATGCTTTTTATTTATATCGTTGATAGTGATGGAGCTAATGACTACTCTAACTTACTTATACGTCGTATAAATCATTTGTGGAATGACTTGTATAAAGTTATAGAGGAAGGAAATATCTTGAAAATCCAAAATGTATTAATGGAAATAGTTGAGGATATTCATATTGATTTTGATATTGATTACAAATTTGCACCCGGAGAATTTCCCGTTTTTGTTCCCTCATTAGTTGCCATAATTAGAGTACTCATTTACCAAAATAAAATATCGCCTGTTTTTTATAAAAAGGATTGGTTAAACAAGTCTCTAAATCTGGAATTGGCAGTTGTAACGTAAATAAACCATGTTATTGTAGCTATTATGTCAAATATTTTTAATTTTATATTTAACCAATGCAGTCACAACAAAATACAACATTCCACTCCGCCCACAAAAACCACTTCGCAAACTCTTCCCGGACTTAGAAGCCCTCTATATGCCTGATGAGGCATTAGAAGAACTCGCGAATGGCATGAAAGAATACAAACGTCAGGCGACAAAGAATGACAGCAAAGTCATCAGCAATGGCATCAGTATATTCAGTCAATTTTTGGCGCATGACATCACCTTTGAAAGCAGTTCCGCTCAAGGGGCAGTTCAATCAGGCAAGTCGTTTTCAAAACGCTACGAAGCAGACGGCAAAGTATGGCACGACCTCCAACGCAATACACTACTATGAAAAAAGCACGCTACAAAAGAAATAAACCCACACACGGCAACGAAGAAAAGCAAGCAAAACCTTTCTTCGCCAAAGCCAATGATACTGCTGTGCAGGCTAAAGCCGAACAACCTTTCTTCCAGGCAAAATTAGCCATTGGACGTCCCGGTGACAAGTACGAAAAAGAAGCCGACAACGTAGCCGACGCCGTAGTAAATAACAGCGGAAGTGCAGCACCCGCCATACAGCAAAAAGAAATCAGCAGCATACAACGTTCTACTTTGGCTTCGCCCGAAAAAGACGAAAAACTCTCTACTGCCGAGCAGAGAGTGGAAGAAGATAAAATGATACAAAGCAAGGAAGAAGAGGAGATGCCCTTGCAGAAAATGGAGGAAGAAGAACCAATACAAGCAAAAGAAGAAGAGGAAATGCCCGTGCAGAAAATGGAGGAAGAAGAACCAGTACAAGCAAAAGAAGAAGAGGAGCCTGATGTACAAACCAAAGCAGCCAACACCCCGAATACAGTAAGAACGAATCTCAGTCAGAAAATCAATCAAAAAAGCGGACGAGGCAAACCCTTAGCAGGCAAAACTCGCACGGAGATGGAATCTGCTATTGGAGCAGATTTCAGCGATGTCAATATTCATACTGATAGCGATGCTCAGGATATGAATAAAGAGCTACACGCACAGGCGTTCACGCATGGAAAAGATGTATATTTCAATTCGGGCAAATATAATCCTGAAACCACAGAAGGAAAGCGATTACTGGCGCATGAATTGACGCATGTAATTCAACAGAAAGGAGGAAAAATTGACAATATTCAAAGACTTAGTGCAGATGATGTAACCGGCGAAATGATCGGGAGAACTTTTCAATTAGTAGAAGACTTAGGTGGAATAAAGAAAGGGACGAAAATCGTTATTTTGGACTGGGAGGACAATAAATCTCAAGCCTACGGATATTATATCAATGATAAGGGTAGCAAGATTAAAACAATGATCAATAAACATATTTTAGAACCTGTGTACAACAAAGAAGGAGGGGTAAGTAAATATGAAGTTGGTCTTGGAGGTCAGAAAAGTGCAGTCAAAAAATCACAGCAAAAAATTGACGATTGGAAAGCGAAAGAAGGTGAATACAAAAAAAATAAGCAGTTGTGGAAGGATGAACTAACAAGATTAGAGAGCTTACATGTGAAGCGAGAAAAATTAATGAGCCAGATGCTTGTGAGAGAAACCATGTATAACAGATTTGATGCAGACATAAAAACGTGGGTAGATTTTTATAACAAAAAATACGCCCCCAAAACAAAGTTGAGCTATAACATCGTCAAATCCATTCTATTTCAGGAAACCCGGATGGGCACAAGTGGCGAGCATCTGGAAAAACCTCCTTACGACTACGCTTCAGGTAAAAAACATCCTATCAGAAGTCGCTTCAACTTAGGGCAGGTCATTGATTCTTATGGACCACAACAATATTTGATGATTAAAGAGATGGCACCTGCTATTTATAAAAAATATGGTTTTGATAAATTTGAAAAAGGAGCGAAATGGAAAGGAATGACTAATGAAGAATGGGCAGATGAAGGTATTCTGACAGCAGCTAAAGAATTTTCAAAATTAAAGGACAAAGGTGAAAATTTGATGGGCAATAAAGGCGATTTATTCTTTGATTATGGTTTTTGGATCAGGGCTACGGTCAGATGGTTGTTTGAAAAATATTTTATAACCAAAAACTGGGAAGAAGCTGTCAGAGCCTACAACGGAAGTGGAAAACGCGCCGAAAATTATAAAAAAGCAGTGACGACCAGAGCAAATAACCAAGGAACGATAAATGTAGGCAACAAGTAAAAGCTATGTTAAAAAAAATGATTTTTGCTTTATCAGTAATACTTATTGCTGCTTGTGTAAATACCAAATCCGTAGAAGATGAACCTTCTTGGCGTTTCAGTTATGACTTCGACAAAGATGAAAAAAAGGATAGCATTAACTACACCGACACCGGCGGAGCGCATTGCTGTTATCGATTAAAAGTCAATCTAAGCTCATTACAGGAAGAAATTGAAATCCCGTACTTGATAGAAGGAGGATATATGATTTTTGATTTAAGTAAACCAGATAATTTTAATATTTATGACGCAGATGAAGACGGCCTCCCGGAAATATATTTTAAAGGAGAATACGTTGGAGCCGAAACAGAAAATTCCGGGGAGATAGAGCAAATTTATGTGGATTTTGAAAAAAGAGAAAAATATTACAATTTTGTAAAATATAAAAATTTGAAAGAAGAATAAGGAATGACACCAAATCAAACCAATCTTAATAACATCACCAATGACCTTTCCACCATTCTAAAAGAAAGGCTAAACACCTATTTCCAACCTGAAAATAACCCCGTGACACAAAGCAGTTTTACCCCAAACGGACAATTGAAAAGCTACGCAAAACTATTCAACCAACAAAGCGTATCCAAAGAAGAATACACCCTCACTTTAATGGCATTAGTCGCACATGTCCAGCCCCATTTTTTCGATACAATCATTCAAGAATTTATGCCCAATGGCGGCGATTTTCCGCAATTTGGTGGTGTACGGGGCAAGAATTTCAGAGGCTTTATACCAACCGGAGAAACAGCTTTATTCGTATTGGCAGGAGAAGATTTGGAGAAACGAACAACTATACAAGAACTCTTTAGTCCCGACCACTTTTTCAATAAAAAACGCATCCTCTGGCTCGAAGATACACCGCCCGGCGAACCACGCATGAGCGGAAAAATCATCCTCTCTCCCGAATACATAGAACTGCTGACAACCGGAAAAGTCAGCCGCCCGCGCTTTAGCCTCAACTTCCCTGCTCAACTTCTTGAAACACAAATGGAATGGGATGACCTCATATTATCAGAAGACACTTTTCAGCAAATCCGCGAACTGGAAATCTGGCTCAAACACGGAAATACCTTGATGAACGATTGGGGTATGGGGCGCAAACTCAAACCCGGCTATCGTGTTCTGTTTCACGGTCCGCCCGGCACGGGGAAAACGCTGACCGCCTCGTTATTAGGCAAATATACCGGACGCGATGTGTTCAGAATCGACCTGTCTATGGTCGTATCCAAGTTCATTGGAGAAACTGAAAAAAACTTAGCGAATCTGTTTGCGAAAGCAGAAAATAAAGATTGGATATTATTCTTCGATGAAGCAGATGCACTGTTTGGCAAACGAACTTCAGTCAAAGATGCCCATGATAAATATGCCAATCAGGAAGTTTCTTATTTATTACAAAGAGTGGAATCCTATAATGGCTTGGTCATTTTGGCGACTAATTTTAAAAGCAATATTGACGAAGCCTTCACCCGTCGCTTCCAGTCTTTTATTGCTTTTCAACTTCCCCGCCCCGTAGAGCGATTAAAAATCTGGGAAAAAGCCTTTCCTACACAGATACAATTGGCAGATGATGTGCAATTAAGCTCAGTTGCACAAAGCTACGAAGTCTCCGGTGCACAAATTATGAACGTTGTACAATTCTGCTGCCTTCGTGCTTTGGAAAATAATTCAAATACTATCTCCTTTAAAGAAATCAGAGACGGTATCCAAAAAGAATTTAATAAAGAAGGGCGTATTTTACGTTGAATTAAGTTGACGTTAGTAATTAGTTGATTAGTTAATTGGTTATTAGTTAGTTATGCTATATCTGTACTGCAAAAGCCCCTACTTTTATGAAGAGAGTATTTTGTGAATAAAAACAAATCCTAAAATAATGTTAATTAAAAAGAGTGTGACACACATAAGTGGATTCATAATATTAGGCGCATAGCGTCGGCACACTTTGTAACCGACGATTAGCCCCACAACTTCCTAAGCCGCATAGCGGCGGCACTATTAAAATCGGCGTATTAAGGGGGACGACGCTACGCGCCTTTTTCGGTTAGTGAGACATTCTGTGTTACAAATAGTATCGACGCTATGCGCCTACAAAGTACATTGTTATATTAAACTTCCACCAATGTGTGTCACACTCAATTAAAAATGATTGGTTTTCACAAAAAAAAAGAGATAAAATATTATTTCATGTAAAAACGTATTTATTTTTACTCACAAAACAAGCCACCTTTTGCAAGGTTGAGCATCAATAACACCTTGACTAACAACTAATTAACCAATCAACTAATCACGTCAATTTAATTTGGGGTTATTAATGACAATGTCTTCGCCAAATTGATAATTAATTAAAAATAATACTTTGTATTTTATTTGTTATTAATGATTTATAAAAATAAAAAACAATAAACTATTTTCTATGAATTTGCAATTATTCATTTGGCGAACACATTAATATAACACTTCCGGAAAATACGCAGAAGAACCTCACTAATTACTAACCCCAATTTAATACGGGAGTAAACTAAGTACATTGTAAATTAAATAAGTTGATTTTTTTTGAAATGTAAAATGTAAAATAATAAATGTAAAATGTAAAAGTTGTAGGACGCGAGGCTAACGTATTTCTTGGCTACCCGTCTAAGTTTGCTTTCGGGATACTACTCGTCTGACGAAGGTTTTGTAAAATGTAGTGATTTGTCTCATAAAATATTCGTACTGAATAAAGGGATTCGTCTGACGAGTCTTCATTTAGGCAAAGTTAGACGGATAGCCTATTTCTTTCGTATTTAATTGATTTTAAAGTTATTAAAAATAATAATAAAAACACTTTGTACACGTACTGCAAGCACTTTTATATTTTACATTTATTATTTTACATTTTACATTTATTTAATTTACAATATACTTAGTTCTACATTAAGACTCTAAAAGAACTTGATTATCAGTTATTTGTGTATGTTTTAGTTGATTTTATTTAAATGAAAAATAAATACATTTAATTAATTTAAATTTAAAATACACACTGCACGAATTAGTTAGTTTTGCAGTCGTTTTATTATTAAAATGAACATTTAAATCGCGCTGATATAACTCTCTGAAAGTCAATAAATCAAGAGTCTTAATGTAGAATTAGTGAATTAAAACAATACGATGTTATATAAAATATGAACGAACTTCACGCTTTTTTTCTTACCTTGAACCCGTTTGGCAACAACGAAATATCAAGCTGAAGGTGACTTTAGATAAACAATGGTTGCCTAATTCAAAATCACTTTTTCTAACTTAGTGTATGGAGAATATTAATTCTTTGGCAGTGCTCAAACGAGCAATTGATAGCTCTATTACGGGAGTGGTTATTGCCGATAATACTTTGCCCGATATGCCGCTTACCTATGTCAATCCGGCTTTCGAGACCTTGACGGGCTATTCGGCAGAGTTTAGTGTAGGTAGGAATTGTCGTTTTTTGCAAGGTCCGGATACGGATAAAAGTCAAGTTGATAAGCTAAAAGCAGCCATCAATACAGGCAAAGCATGTAAGGTTATTTTGCTGAACTATAAAAAAGATGGTACAAAGTTTTGGAATGAATTGAGCATCTCACCTATTGAGGAAAGCGGTAAAGTTGTTGGTTTTGTGGGGGTTCAAGATGACATTACGGCACGATTGGAGGTAGAACAGGCATTGGTAAAAGCAAAACAAGATGCGGAAGCTGCGAATAATTCAAAGGCTGATTTTCTGTACGTAATCAACCATGAATTGAGGACACCACTTACTGTAATGTTGGGCAATATTCCGCTGCTGACTGACCCGAATGACTTGCCTGATGCTGAGGAAATCGCTGAAATTGCTGTGGATATTGAAGAGGCTGGTCAGCATTTACTCAAGCTTATCAATGAATTATTGGATCTTTCGAAGATAGAAGCCGGGAAATTGACATTGGTCGTCCAACCCATTTCAATTTCCAACTGCATCCGCGAAACATTAAGTTTAGTACAATCTCTAATTACCAAAAAGGAGCTGGAACTGGTGCAAGAAATCGAAGATTTCAGTTTTATGGGAGATCCGATTCGAATGAAGCAAATCATTATTAATTTGATTGGTAATGCTGTGAAATTTACGAAAACGGGACGTATCACGATAATTACACAAGTTGTTGGAAACCAAGGGAAAATGACGATAAGAGATACAGGGTGTGGTATTGAGCCTGAATATCTCAAGAAAATATTTGAAGTATTCAAACAAGCCGATAGCTCATCTTCTCGCTCTGCAAGTGGCTCAGGATTGGGCTTGGCAATTTCTAAAAAACTCATCGAATTGCACGGTGGCAATATTAGTGTGGAAAGTGAGTACGGAGTTGGAAGTGATTTTCACATTACCGTTCCTCTATTATAAAATTTATGGAAAATAAAACAATCCTCATTGTAGATGATGATGAGCGAATCGTCAGAATGTTTAGACGGCGATTAAAAAAAAATGGATTGGTCATACACACCGCCGAAAATGGTAAATTGGGACTGGAAATGGCTACTGAATCGCAACCTGATATGATATTGATGGACATTCGAATGCCCGTGATGGATGGCTATGAAATGGTCAAAACTTTACGAGCCCAAGGCTACCAAAAACTCATTATAGCCTGCACTGCTTCTGTACGTGCCCAAGATTCAGAAAGAACAATAGTAGCGGGGTGCGATTACTTTTTGCCCAAACCCGTAGGAACTGATTTTGAGGATATTATCCAAAAATTGCTCAAAGAGTACGAAACGCCATAATTACTCCGTTTATTCACCATGTAAAACTCAATGAAATGTATAAATTACTGATTATTGATGACCAGAAAGGTATCTTGCAGATGCTCAGAAGGCGATTCACTAAACTTGATTATGAGGTCTTTACAACTGATGATAAAGATGAAGCCCTCCAAATACTTGAATCTGAAATTATAGATTTAGTATTGCTTGATTACATGATGCCGGAAGTTTCGGGCTTTGATTTCTTTTTATATTTTAACGAAAAATACGACCTTCCTGTTATTATGATGACGGCGTACTCTTCTATTAATCTGGTCATCGAATTTATGAGAAACGGCGGTACTGATTTTGTAGAAAAACCTATTGATGTAGAAGTCCTTCACTTGCGAATTGAACGAGCTATCAAACAGCATCTGAATGTTAAACGCCAAATAAACGCCAGGCAAAAAGCACAATCCAATCTAAAAGAAACTAACCTTGCCTTATTGGAAAAAACAGAAAAACTGGAGGAAAAAAATGAACAACTTGATGCTTTTACGGCTACTGTCTCACATGATTTGAAGGCACCTATTCGGAGTATTATAGGTTTTATCGACCTTCTAAAAAGAGAATTAGATGTTGAAAAAGCAGGAAAAGACGTACAAAAATATTTTGAATTTATTGAAGAAGGCACAACGAAAATGAATGAGTTGATTACCCAGTTGCTAAATTTTGCCAAGATGAAGGAGTTGGACGAAGAAATCGAACCTATTGATGCACAAGAGTTAGTCACTGAAATCGTTAATTCAATCAATATTAATACACCACATAATGCCCAAATCAGTATTGGTTTGCTTCCCAAAGTAAAAGGAGATGCAACCCTCATTCGTCAGGTTTTTTTCAACCTTATTCATAATGCTGTCAAATACTCTCGCACAAAAGAAAAACCTACGGTCAACATTACTGCCGATAGGGGGGAAGATGAGACGATATTTGCAATCAAAGATAATGGCGTAGGCTTTAATATGGAATACACCGTTCGCTTATTCAATATGTTTGTACGATTACATTCCGACGAATTTGAAGGTACAGGAGTAGGACTTGCCAATGTCAAACGCATCATCGAACGCCATAACGGACGTATCTGGGCATTGGGCGAAGAAAATAAAGGAGCAACTTTTTATTTCACCTTACCTGATTGAGCGTTTCTTATTTATCGCAAACTACTGGTTTGATTCGTCATTGATAGACAATTAAAAATTACAGTAAGTTATTCATTATTAATTAGTTAAATAACGAATAACGAATAACGAATAACGAATCAACGAATAACGAATAACGAATAACGAATCAACGAATAACGAATAACGAATAACGAATAACGAATCAACGAATAACGAATAACGAATAACGAATAACGAATAACGAATCAACGAATAACGAATAACGAATAACGAATAACGAATAACGAATCAACGAATCAACGAATAACGAATAACGAATAACGAATCAACGAATAACGAATAACGAATCAACGAATAACGAATCAACGAATCAACGAATAACGAATCAACGAATAACGAATCAACGAATCAACGAATAACAACACTACTTGCTTTTTACCCGTGCATAAGGAAATTCTCCAATCTTCTCCAGTGAATAATAATTATTCAAACCTGAAATACCTGCCAAATGCAGTGTTTCAAGGTTGATATAACCATTCTCTGCAACTGCCTCGTCCGCAACAATCAAATACTCAACCGCACCAATCACCAATGATGTACCATTAATAGGTATAGGAATTGTCTCCACGTATTTCATACCCAATTTAAGCGGACTCTCCTGCACGAATGGCGCAGCAAAGCCCTCCAAATACTCCTCTGTAAAACCACATTCCTCAAACTCCGAAACACTACGGTCATATTTTGCAGAGGTGCGATGCGCCCCTTCAATCATATTTTGCGGAATTGCATTTATAGTATAGACACCAGTTGCCAAAATATTCTCGTAGGTGTGGCGCGGCACCTCACCTACGGGTCTGATAATAAAACCCATCAACGCCGGATTACTTCCCAAATGCACCACCGAACTAAATATCGCTAAGTTCGTTTGAAGCAAGGCAGAGGCAGTTCCAATTAAATTAGCAGGTTTGATACCCGTCACCGAATTAATCATATTCAGCCGTTTCACTTTATCAAGTCCTTCTATTTCTGATTTTGTCAAATGCATAATTAAAAGTAATAAATTGAATTTAAATTTGAGGTTGAAGTTAAAGTTGTCTTGAATTTGTAACAGTTTTTTGAATCTATTGATATTTTTTGCC
Organism: uncultured Saprospiraceae bacterium; assembly: GCA_937930625.1. Classification (GTDB taxonomy): domain Bacteria; phylum Bacteroidota; class Bacteroidia; order Chitinophagales; family Saprospiraceae; genus JAHDEO01. Next base: position 26,794 of record CALHBW010000282.1, read on the forward strand.
GTACAAGCGGATATTAAGCGATATTTTTTTGCCTAATTCACTATGTATTCGTTTTAAATTTGCAAATAAAAATTTTGTTAAACTTATATTTGCGGAAATATGATTGCGAATTGTTAACGAAAACTTAATGGCTCTGCTATTTAGAAAGAGTCTAAATACATTTCAATAGTGTTTAGAGATTGTTAAAAATACTTTTGAATAGTATTTTTGCAGCAAAATTGACAGTTGTACGACAAACACGTGTTTTAAACCACGCTTAAATAATCCGAGTGATTTAAAACATCAATGTGAATTTTCAATGGATTAAATTGAAGTGAAGAAGATAATTCACTCATTCAAAATTCATTCATTCACTCATTAGAATTTTGTTACGATGACATACGAGCGATTTGATATGAAATATACACTAACATTCGTCTTACTCTTTTGTTCGATGCTCGCAATAGCGGCTCCTAATCCGAATAAAGGTGAGTCACTCTTTAAAGCCAATTGCGCTTCCTGCCACAATAAGAACATGAAGGCAGACATGACCGGTCCTGCGCTTGGTGGGGTACAGGAGCGTTGGGAAGGCAAAGAAGAATTGCTCTACGAATGGGTGCGTAACACGCAGGCAGCAGCAGCCACGGGCGATGCCTATGCGGTGAAAATGATTGATTGGGATGCCAGTGTCATGCAAAACTTCCCCGAACTCACCAATGAAAGTATCGACGATATTTTATTGTACATTAATAATATGTACACGATTGGTTGTGCTGAAGCACCTTGCGATACGGGCGGAGACATAGCTGCTACAACAGGAGCTACCGAAGACAAAGGCTTCAACTGGATGTACGCCCTCCTTTTCGGCATCCTTGCCCTACTCGCACTTGTATTGGTACGTATCACCTCCAACCTCAACCACATGGCAGAGGTCAAAGCCGGACGTGCTACACAGCGTCAGACTTTATTGGAGACATTGACCAGCAGAAATATTGTCAGCCTTGCCATCTTCGCAGCAGTCGTACTCGGTGGATTCACCACAGTAAATAATGCCATCAACTTAGGTCGTCAGCAAGAATACGCACCGACACAACCCATCAAATTCTCACACGCTACACACGCAGGTATCAACAAAATTGATTGCCAATATTGCCACGACGGAGCGCGTCGCAGTAAGCACGCGGTCATTCCTGCTGTCAATACCTGTATGAATTGCCACAAAGCCATCAATAATGGACCAACTTATGGCAAAGCTGAAATTGCTAAGATTTATGCAGCTTCCGGCTTCAATCCGGCTACAGGCAGCTACTATGAAGATAATGTTTCACAAGATACTCTTATGAAACATATGGAAGAATGGCTTGCAGCAGATTATAAAGACAAAGACGGTAACGACGTAAGCGTCAGAGCAGACATTGCTGCTGACCAATTCGACGAAATCAAAGAATACGTAGGCAAGGACATGGAATGGGTACGCATCCACAACCTGCCCGATCATGCTTTCTTCAATCACCAACAACACGTAGTAGCAGGTGGCGTAGAATGTCAAACCTGTCACGGTGCAGTAGAAGAAATGGAAGTCATGAAGCAATACGCGCCCCTCTCAATGGGCTGGTGCGTCAACTGCCACCGCCAAACAGAAGTACAATTTGCCGACAATCCATACTACGATTCATTCCAGAAGTACCACGAAGACCTTAAATCCGGTAAAATGGATAAAGTCACCGTAGAAGACATCGGCGGTTTGGAGTGCCAGAAGTGTCACTATTAGTAACACAGGCTTCCAGCCTGCACGTACTACAAGCATTTTAAATGAAAAATGCAAAATAACAAATGTAAAATGTAAAAGTGCCAAACAAACGCGAGCAGTACATTTTTATATTTTTTATTTTAATGATTTGAAATTCAAATAAAATACAATCGAAATTAAGTTTTCGGTAAATATAAATTTCTCCAAAAATAACAAGAATGACAGAGTGATTAATTGATTGGGATTGTTTTAAAATTTTGTAATGAGAATAAGTGTTATTAATAAATTTATTCAAAATTCATTCATTCAAAATTCAAAATTAAGTCCATTCACTCATTCAAAATTCACTCATTCACTCATTCATTAGAAGATACATTTTCAATGAATAACGCAAATAAAGTCTGGGCGAGCGTCAATGAGATCAACAATGACGCGGAATTTAAAAAGACACAACAACAGGAATTTGTTGACCAAAAGCCGGTAGATGCGCTTGCCAATGAGGAAAGCCTAAAATCTACCACTGCCAACCGTCGCGATTTCCTCAAATATCTCGGTTTTAGTCTTGGTGCGGCTACGGTGGCGTCGAGTTGCGAGATTCCGGTCAAAAAGGCGATTCCTTACGTCGTTAAGCCGGATGCGATTGTGCCGGGTGTGGCGAATTACTACGCGAGTACCATTGTAGAAGGTGGCGATTACTGCCCCGTCTTGGTCAAGACCCGCGAAGGTCGTCCAATCAAAATCGAAGGTAATGCACTTTCGACGATGACCGGAGGTGGTACAAGTGCACGCGCCCAAGCTGCTGTTCTTTCATTATACGATACCAATCGAATTAAATCTCCACGCGGTGCAGGTCTCAAATTTGAGGACAATGATGACAGATGGGCAAAAGTAGATGCAGCGATTGCAAGTAAATTAAGTCCTTCGTCCAACATTGCTATCATCAGCAACACGCTGATGAGTCCGACTTTGAAGGCTTCGATTGACCAATTCACAGCAAAATATCCGAATACACAACTCATTCAATACGACCCCGTTTCGGCATCTGCGATGTTAGATGCGAATGAGGATAGTTTCGGCAAACGTGCCATTCCGAGTTACGATTTCAGCAAAGCGCAGGTGATTGTGAGTTTTGATGCTGACTTCTTAGGCACTTGGATTTCGCCGATAGAATACTCGAAAGACTATGCTAAAAACCGTACTATAAAGGATGTGGACGGGGCAAAAATGTCGCGCCACTATCAATTTGAATGTGGGATGTCGCTCACAGGCTCCAATGCCGACCACCGTGTATTGATTCGCCCATCAGAGCGTGGTGCAGCGATAGCGGCACTTGCCGGCGCACTGGGTATAGGTGGCGAGTCGGGCAGAGGTCTGGATGAAAAGACAAAAAAAGCCATTACCAAAATTGCCAAAGAACTGGACGCTAACAGAGGTAACTCATTGGTAGTTTGTGGTTCAAATGATGAGAATGAGCAATTATTGGTCAACGCCATCAATGCTGAACTCAAGAACTACGGCACCACGATTGACATTGCCAATCATTCTAATCAAAGAAAAGGCGACGACAAAGCGATTTTCAACTTCGTTAATAATAACGGTAGAGCAGATGCGATTTTCATTCTCCATGCAAATCCTGCATTTGACCTGCCTTATGCAGATAAATTCGCCAAAAAATTAGAAAGCACACCATTAACAGTGTCTTTCAATCAGACAGAGGACGAGACAACTTCTTTATGTAAATTTGCCTGTCCTGACCACCACAATCTCGAATCATGGGGCGATGTAGAAGCGAAAGCCGGACAATATTCCTTGATTCAACCCACCATTTCACCATTATTCAATACAAGACCTGCCGGACAGTCATTTTTGACTTGGGCAGAAAGTGCGGATTTAGATGCAGATGCAGAACAGCCGTATTACGAGTTTTTGAAAAAACAATGGGAAACGAATTTATTTGGTCAAACATCAGGCTTTGCGCGTTTCCAAAACTTTTGGGATAGTGCAGTGCATGATGGTGTGGTATCTATGCCAGGTAAAGACGGTGGTAGCGCGTCTTTTGGAGGTGATGCCGGAGCTGCGATTTCTGGTCTGACTAAGCCGAAAAGCGGCGGTATCGAAATTAGCATACAAGAATCTATCGCAATAGGCGCAGGGCAATACGCCGGCAATCCATGGTTACTGGAAATGGCTGACCCTGTGACACGTATGGTTTGGGAAAATGTATTATGCGTTCCTGTTAAATTTGACGGAATTAACAAATACATCGGCGGATACGAAGGAATGCCTTTAGAGGCAGGTGATTTGGTGACGATTAAGGTGAATGGAAAAGAGGCAACACTGCCTGTTGTTCTACAATTTGGTCAAATGCCAAATACCGCAACTGTTCAGCTCGGTTGGGGACGTACAAAAGCAGGTGCGGGTAGCGACTACGGTTCGGATTTTTATCCTGCATTGACCGTAAAAGGTACGAATACACAATATGACGGCATAGTCGAATTGTCGGGCGCAAAAGGACGTGATAAAGATTTTGCTTGTGTACAGATGCACCATACCATGGGTATCAAAGGCATGGGCATAGAAGAAGGTGAAGAGATTAATGTAGATGAAAAAATATTGGGGTATAAAGGTTTTCAGGGTTCGTTGACGGAGCGTTCTGTCATCAACCAAACCAACCTTGCTGACCTCAAAACATTCATCGGTGACGACCCGCACGATGGTGATGTGAAAGTGAAAGGCTTGTTGTACAAGCGTCACCACTTCGAACATCTCAATGAGCAAACGCTTTATCCTTACGATGAATATAAAGAGGTAGCTTACGAACAAGGACATCACTGGGGCATGGCTATCGACCTCAACGCCTGTACAGGTTGCGGTGCGTGTACGGTAGCGTGTATGGCAGAGAATAATGTACCTGTTGTCGGTAGGAGAGAGGTGCGTCGTGTGCATGAGATGGCTTGGTTGCGTATTGACCGTTACTATTTCGGCGATGCCGAAAATCCTAATACGGTCTATCAGCCGATGATGTGTCAGCACTGCGATAATGCGCCTTGCGAAAACGTTTGTCCGGTAGCAGCTACCAACCACAGTTCGGAAGGACTCAATCAAATGACTTACAACCGTTGTATCGGTACGCGCTACTGTGCGAACAACTGTCCGTATAAAGTGCGCCGCTTCAACTGGCTTGATTACAACCAGGCGGATTTGTTTGGTTATAATGAATCAAAATTAGACGCAGACAAAGGACGCAGCACCATGTATATGAACGACGACCTCACACGCATGGTCTTGAATCCTGACGTGACGGTACGTTCTCGCGGTGTTATCGAAAAATGTAGCTTCTGCGTACAACGCATCCAAGAAGCCAAATTGACGGCTAAAACTGAACTTCGCCAACTCAAAGACGGCGATGTAAAAGTGGCTTGCCAATCAGCTTGTCCGACAGGCGCGATTGTATTTGGCGATACCAACGATAAGAAAAGTGAAGTCAATACACAATGGAAAAACAAACGTAATTACTTCGTCTTGGAGGAAGTCAATACGAGAGCTTCTGTTGGGTATTTGACAAAAGTTGTTAATCGTGACGAAACTTTAGAAGCGTAGGCTTTTAAATGTAAAATGTAAAATAATAAATGTAAAATGTAAAAGGATTTTTAATTGCGCTTCGCGCAATTCCGTTTAACGTCCTACACTTTTACATTTTAAATTTGATATTTTACATTTTACATTATTCAAAATTAGAATTAAGTAAAATTACAAAAATATAATATGCATCATCCGGTCATATCTCCCGTACGGGAGCCGTTAGTGCAAGGTAGAAAAAGCTACCACCAGATTACCGAAGATATTTGCGCGCCTACCGAACGGGCGCCGAGTCCTGCGTGGGTTATCGGCTTTTTAGTGTCGGCGGCTACGGCAGCCTTTGGTGTGGCAATGATTGTTTATACAATCTGGGTCGGTATCGGTACGTGGGATCTAAACAGAACTGTCGGTTGGGGTTGGGATATTACCAACTTCGTCTGGTGGATTGGTATTGGTCACGCGGGTACTTTGATTTCGGCTATCTTGTTGTTATTCAGACAGAAGTGGCGTACAGGGGTCAACCGTGCGGCAGAGGCGATGACGATTTTCGCGGTGATTTGTGCGGGGCTTTTCCCGCTAATTCACATGGGGCGTTTGTGGCTCGGCTTTTTCATCTTTCCGTATCCGAATACACGCGGACCTGTTTGGGTGAACTTCAACTCGCCGCTACTCTGGGACGTGTTTGCGATTAGTACCTATTTTACGGTATCGCTTTTATTCTGGTACACAGGGCTTGTGCCGGATTTCGCAACGGTACGTGACCGAGCAAAGGGTATTCGCAAGAAATTCTATTCCGTACTCGCAATGGGTTGGACAGGTGCAGCGAAGCACTGGCAACGTCACGAGTCACTGTCACTCGTTTTAGCAGGTCTTGCTACACCGTTGGTACTTTCGGTACACACGATTGTAAGTTTCGATTTCGCTACCTCAGTGATTCCGGGTTGGCACACGACTATCTTTCCGCCCTACTTTGTGGCAGGAGCGATTTTCTCCGGTTTTGCGATGGTACTCACACTGATGATTATCACGCGAAAAGTGCTTGGATTGGAAGAGTATATCACCGTTGGTCACATTGAGTCGATGAATAAAATTATCGTTTTGACGGGTTCGATTGTTGGTGTGGCTTACCTGACGGAGTTGTTTATCGCTTGGTATTCGGGTTATGTGTATGAGCAATTTGCCTTCTACAACCGTGCACTCGGTCCATACTGGTGGGCATACTTCGGTATGATGACTTGTAATGTGATTTCTCCGCAGTTCTTCTGGTCGAAGAAATTGCGTCGTAATATTGCTTTTACCTTTGTCCTTTCGATTTTCATCAACTTGGGAATGTGGTTTGAGCGTTTTGTGATTATCGTGATTTCATTACACCGTGACTATCTGCCTTCCAGTTGGAGTATGTATTCTCCTACTTGGGTTGAGGTCGGTATTTTTGTGGGTACTTTGGGTATCTTCTTTACCTTGTTCCTCCTCTTCGTAAGAATTGCGCCGGTAGTAGCGATTGCAGAGATTAAGCACGTCCTCAAATCTTCGGGTGACCAATATACAGGTACAGAAGCGGATGATAAATATCGTGATTACTTTGAGGAGAAAAGAGCAGCAGGTACGGATGGTATTCACCATCATGATGACCATCATTGATACGTAGAGCGATTT
>CALHBW010000283.1 GCA_937930625.1 uncultured Saprospiraceae bacterium
TTGAATCTCAATAACTACGCGGTCTTTTTTACTTTCTGCAAAAATATCTAATTTAAAATCTATGTGACCAATCGAAGGGCGAAATTGCTTTTCCGTCTCAATTTTATCGACCTGCACATCAATGCCCAATACGTCTTTCACGAAAGCGTGAAAGACGATTGGGTCGGTAAATGCTTTTTTAAAAATGACTTCGTTATCAAGATTTGCAAGCATAGCAAATTTGTTTAAACAGATGTGGACATCTGTGTTACGTTACGCACCAACTAACTCAAAGTCAGTACGGCGGTTTTTACTTCTACAAGAATCGGAGTCTTGATTGCAAACGGGTTTGTCAGGTCCATTTCCGATGACGATAAAGCGGTTAGTATCCATCTTGTAGGTGTCGCGGAGGTAGTTGGCAACCGACTGAGCGCGTTTTTTAGAAAGCGTGACGTTGTTGGCATAATTACCGGTGCTGTCTGTATTGCCTTCTATACGGATACGCGCACCTGCAAAGGTCTTGGCAATGTCGGCAAACTCAAGGTCAATGATACGCTTGGCATTTTCATCCAATTGAAATTCGCCTGTACGGAAGCTGATACTCGCTCGCTTGGTAGCGATAGCGGGCTTGGTTTCTTGGTCTTTGGTGACGGGGGCAAATTTGATGCTTTCCGAATTGTGCTGCTTGCCGCTTAGATTGGTAGCGCGTACTGCGGTAGGATTTGACACCAATCTCCACGAAGGCGCAGAGTTGGCAGCTTCGGCAAAATCGCCACCTAATGCGACGTATTTTTTCTTGGTTTTGTTGTACAATTCTTCTGCGCTTACGCTAGTGGCATCGGTGTTGAGTCCGAAGAAGTCAAGATTGTCGCCGTGCGTGGTAAGGCGTACATTGTCGATAGCAGCGAGGGCATCACCTTCAGGAATATTCAATCCTTCAGAGAGAATACGGGCAGCTTTTTTCTTGCTGCTTGCCGAGCCGTTGATTTCGGCTGCACCTTTCATCCAACCTTCATATAATTGCTGCATACGCTCGCGATTGTTTTCGATAAATGATTTTTTCGCCATAAAACCATCAGCGATAATGTGTGTAGCACTGCGTGTATTTTGGAGAATACGTGCGCCGGGAACTTTACGTACAGCATCCTCGTCATCAGGACTCCAAACAACGGCTGCGGCTACTTCGCGGTTTTTGAAGGCGGCGGCGGCATCAATTGCATTGGCAAAATAAACGGGTTTGACATCACGAATGGTCATACCACCCGCTTCGAGCAACCACATTAGGAAAGAGTGCGAAGGGGTCATTTGTGCTACGGCAACTTTTTTACCACGCAAATCTGCCACACTGCGAATACCACGCTCTACGACGATAGCATCACCACCACGCGACCAGTCTGCCTGAAAGACGATTTGTGGGTCGCCGGCACGAACACCTGCTTCTGTAGGATAAGCGTCAATGGTACACCAGAGTAAGTCCACTTCGTCATTGTCGAAGGCTTTACGGGAGCCATCGAAATCATCGAGGACTTTGAAATTGACCTTAAAACCGTAGTCTTTGTAAAAACGAGATTTGGTGTTGGCACTGAAACCTTCATTGAAGTATTGACCACCTGCGTAGCCACCCCAAGTTACGACACCGACATTGATGACATCGCCGTCACCGCCTCGGTTGTTATTGGTACGTCTTGGTTCGGTATTGCTGTTGTCGCGGTCATTGTTTCTATCGACGTTGGTGGTATTGGTATCATTACCGTCGTTATTGACGATTTTGTCAAGTACACCCATCTGGTTTAGACCGAAAACGAGTGCGCCAATAATAAGGAAGACTATAAGTAATTTTGAAAATGCTGTTAATCGCTTTGCCATGATTTAGTTGATTAGTGATTGGTGATTAGTGATTGGTTGATTTGGTGCTTTGTTCGAAACCTATAAGGTTTTCAAAACTATATTGATATATCAATATGTTCGCCAAATGAATAATTGCAAATTCGTAGAGGATGATTTATTGTTTTTAATTTTTATAAATCATTAAAAATAAATAAAATACAAATTATTTTTTTAAATTAATTATCAATTCTACATTCTCAATTATCAATTTGGCGAAGACATTGATACATATGTGGTGATTATTTATTTCAAAAACAGCCGTTTCCAATTATTTCAAAAAAATAATCAAAAACGGCTGCGTATATTTTTATTTAATTGTCATAAATTCTCAATGAATGAGTGAATGAATTTTGAATGAATGAATCTTTTCGATGTGTCTATGTTTGAAATACGTTGACAGAGAAAATATTAGTACATTGTGATTCATTCATTCTTTCATTCAAAATTCATTCATTGAGTATTGATTGTCAATTAAAAATCAAACAAATTATCGTACTGGTTGGCGTGGTCTTTTTGTTTGACGCGTTGTGGTTCTGCTTCAAGGTCAAGTACCACATCTTCATTATTTGCTTCCAATAAAAGCATATCTTTCTCGTCGCCCAAAATGAGTGATTCGCCTTCTTTTTCCCATTTTTCGAGCATTGCCAAACCATCTTCTTCAAATACGCCGTTTTGCAAATCAATGGAATCCATGAAGTTAGAAGACATATCCATGAAGCGTTCCATTTCACCGATTTTCTGACTTACATCGTCGGCTACTGCCTCAAGTGCCATGTCGAACATAACGCGCTTGTCGTTATTACCGGCAATGATATTACGGGCAGATTGCATAGCGGAGTGGCTGGCGCGAATGGCTGAACGTTCCTGTTTTTTGACCTCTACTTGATCCACTACATCTTCGAGCATAATCTCCGAATTTTCGTGCATACGCGTGAGGACACGGTAAAGAACTTCCATCTTTTTGTACAAATCTTCCAAGCGGATATTTGATTCTTTCAAACGTCCTGCCTTGCGCGATTTCAAGACCATCTGCGCGCGCTTGTCCGTTTGTTTGGCTCGGCTGGCGAGATTGAGATTCGCTTTGATTTGCTTTTGATTATTATTAATGGTCTCACGCAGTTTGTGCATTTGTCCGCGTAGGATGCCGATTTGTTTGTTCATCTTACGAAGGTTAGATTTGAGGTCATCTACGTAAGATTGAAGAATACCAATCGGGTCGATTTGCACGAAAAGCCCTGTCACCCATCGCATGACGCTTTTGTAGCCATAGCTGACAAGTGCGCGCATCTTCGGGTCGAGTACCATATAAATGATAGCTCCGAGTGCTGCTAAAGTTAAGGCTAACTGTAGCAGTGTAAGTGCGCCGGATAGCAATACGGGTAGTACTAAAAAGAGTCCATATCCGACAGCCGCCGCGATACCTACTGCGAATATTGTTCCTGTGACTCCTTCGGGTCGTTGCCAAAATGATTTGGGTTTGAAATCTTTCATTTCCATATATAGAATTAAGTTTAAGATTAAGTTTAAATTGAATTAATCATTAATCATTAACCATTAACCATTATTTTCATTAGCTAAGTGTTGCTTCATTTTTGTAATATCGTCTTCGAGTTGTTGACGAATATACTGGTAGGAAACCTCAAAATCTGCCTTGGTCATTAAGATTTTATCTTGTGCGCCTGAGACTTCCTGTTTGGTTTTTTCGAGGAGTTGTTTATGTTCTTCAATTTCTTTTTTTAGTTGTTCGATTTGTTGGTTTTTCTGTTCGACGGCTTTTTCCAACTTTACCAACATGTCTTTGCGTTGCCCCACGCGTTGTTGGATTTGGCGTTCTGCGGTTTGCAAGAATTTTTTCTCTTCTTTCTCCAACACACCTGCATACGCTTGTGCCGTTTTGATGAGATAATCAGAAGTAACACCCATCGTTTTGGCTACGGCAAATGCTGATTTGTAGCGCATTTCCTCGCTCATGCCCATGCCTTCTGTTCCCTGAATCGCTTGTTTGAACTCAATGTAATCAAAGCCGTCTATATTATTGGCTTCGATGGCTTTGAGTAGCATCGTTGTGAACTTTTCGGTCACTTGTCCGCTTTTGTCCGTTCGTGGGGGCGGAGGTGGAACGTGCTTTTCAGCTGCCGAATTGCTCGGTTTGTCTGCGGACTTGCTTTCTTTTTTAGCAGGTTTCGCAGGCTTCTTTTTTGCAGATGAAGGCTTTGGTTTAGCCGCCGTCTCGTCCTCAACGATAAAAAGCGATTTAAGATTTTTGAACATGTGTAATTAGTGCTGAATTTTGGACGAATAAATTTTAAATGTATTGATAAATTTCATAATCTACTTCATTCAAAATTCAACATTCTTCATTCAAAATTACAAAACAGAATAAGGTTTTGTTTTGATTGACTAAATTAATTCTGACAAAATAGTGAAAATATTCTACAAATGAATAATTTGCGGAGGCAAAAATACGAATTTTCCTTTTATTTAGTGGATTAATGATGAATTTTAGATTTTATATAATTGTGATGATTTCCTGTCACATCTTTTTGGCTTGTGACGAGGAGCCACCAAGCCCTCCCGATGAAGCAACGGTTTATCATGGCGACATCTATATTGCTTGTGATAATAGTCCGCATTATCGTTTTTCATTGGACTCGCTAATGATGAATTGTAACGCTGCGGATACGTCCGATTTTTCCTTTCCAATGGGGATTCAGACGACTATGAGTGCTTGTCTTTACGATGGCAATTTTTCCCTCGCTGCGAGTGCTTCGGAGTATGACTTTTCAGTGTCGAGGATAGATATGCAGCCTACGTTCACAGACCCGGAGGTTATGCTGACGCCGATTCCTTTTGTCATTGCAGCCGGAGATACTCTTTTTACAAATAGTTATCCTTTTTATAGTGCATATGAAGCGAATTGGACGGATAATCGTTTGGAGTTATACATTTATAATGCTTATGTGGGCGGTTGTCTGCATGATATGGTGGTGTGGCGATTGGAGCGAAATGAATGACAATTCTTGAAAATCCCAAAAAACATCTCGGCTTAGCCGAGACCAAATCCCAATTTGAGGTAACGATAAACGTAAAAAACCTCCGGCAAATTTAAAATCTACCGGAGGTTCTCTATATTTCAAGCTAAATTTGTATTCAAATTAGCTGTAAACTTCTTCTTCTCTTCTCTGACGGATGCCAACTACCGCAGTAATAGACATCAACAAGCCGAGAATGATTAAGCCCCACTCACCGACTGTTGGTATATTCTCAATCGGGAAGGTGAAGTTTTCGATTACAGTACCTGTTCCATCAGCTGTGAATGTTCTTGGTCCTACGTCACCGCCACCATCAGTATAGCAAGCAGGAGCACCTGTGATAACAATGCTATAATCACCACAAGGTTGTACACCAAATGTACCTGCACCACCATCAGATCCAAGTGGAATTGTCCCTACATTGGCACCGGCGGCATCCAGTAATTCGATAAATGCACCTGTCATATCGCAGTTTGGTGCGCTGACATCGTAAGTAATTTCTTCTTCACAGACACCACAGTTTATTTCTCTTTCAACTGCAATTGGATTAGACAAAGTGGCACAAGTAGCTGCTGCCACTGCTGCCGTCGCATCATCACCAACTGCGGGCGCAAAGTTTGGATCGTTGGTACTCACCAACCAAATCAAACAAGTGCCTGCACCTGCGCCTTCCAAATCAAATGGAGGTCCCGGAGGTAATGCGAGAATAGTACCCGCAGCATCTGTAATCACCCATGCTGTAGCAGTTCCACCTGTACCCGCATCGTCTATAGAGACATTAATCGGATCCGGAATACCGTCATCTGCACAGATAGTGGTTGGATCGGTAGTAGAAATAGCCGGAGCAGTGATTTCAATTCTATCTACAGTAATTGGATTAGAAAGGAAAGCACAACTTGAAGCTGCTACTGCCGCTGCTGCGTCATCACCCACCATTGGGGCGAAATCAGCATCGTCAGAATTTACATACCAAATCAAACATTGACCTGCACCTGCACCATCTAAATCAAATGGAGGTCCGGGAGGCAATGCTAAGATAGTAGCTGCTGCATCGGTGATGACCCATACACCATCACCCATCCCCGGATCATCAAGTGTGACATTAATTGGGTCGGCAACACCATCAATACAGATGGTTGTCGGGTCAGTAGTCGATATAGTAGCCGCCGCCGCTGTACAAGCTGCACAGTCGGTTTGACGTGTGACTGTGATTGGATTAGAAAGTGTCGCACAAGTAGCTGCTGCCACTGCTGCCGTTGCATCTTCGCCCACAGCCGGAGCAAATGCAGGGTCATTTGTACTTACCAACCAAATCAAGCAAGTTCCACCACCTGCGCCTTCCAAGTCAAATGGAGGTGCCGGAGGCAATGCTAAAATAGTACCTGTTGCATCAGTAATGACCCATGCTGTAGTTGTACCACCTGTACCTGCATCGTCGATAGAGACATTAATCGGATCTGGAATGCCATCATCTGCACAGATAATAGTTGGGTCGGTGGTAGAAATTGCAGGGGCAGTAATCTCAATTCTGTCAACTGTGATAGGATTGGAAAGCACTGCACAAGTAGCATCTGCTACCAAAGCTGCTGCATCATCACCAACCGCCGGAGCGAAGTTGGGATCTTCAAAATTAACCAACCAAATCAAACATTGACCCGGACCTGCACCATCTAAATCAAACGGTGGTCCCGGCGGCAATGCTAAAATAGTAGCTGCTGCATCGGTGATTACCCAGGCAGAGTTTGCGCCAATACCTGCATCGTCAATACTTACATTTATAGGATCACCAACACCATCTATACAGATAGTTGTCGGGTCGGTGGTAGAAATAGCAGGAGCAGTGACCTCGATTCTATCCACAGTAATTGGATTAGAAAGGAAAGCACAACTTGAAGCTGCTACCGCTGCTGCTGCGTCATCACCTACCATTGGGGCGAAATCCGCATCATCAGAATTGACATACCAAATCAAACATTGACCTGCACCTGCACCATCTAAATCAAATGGCGGAGCAGGTGGCAATGCAAGTATAATTCCGGCAGCATCAGTAATTACCCATGTACCTGTACCGCCTCCATCTACATCAATACTCACATTAATTGGGTCGCCAACGCCATCTATACAAATTCTTGTTGGGTCAGTAGTAGAGATAGTAGAAGCAGATGTTGTAGCCGGAGTACAAGTACCATCAGTGATATACACATTTGAATACTCAACAATAACATCTTGAGTAGGTGCTGTACCGTCAAAATCTGCAATGGCTACTATAAGTGCGGGATTCATTCCTGTTATATCAAAGACAGGTGCTTCTGTACCTGTTAATAAATTACCACCAAGTGTTATTGGTCCCGAAGTTGTAATTACGGTATTGAAATTTATATTTGAACCAATACCATTATTTTCAATCCTAAATTCAATGGTTATTGGTAAATCAGCCGGATCAGCTATCACATTAAAATCACCGAATATACAGTAATCTCCATTGGCTGCATCGGCAGGAATAGCAGTTTGGTCAACGAACCAACCATGTCCTGCAAAAGTATTATTAGAACCTGCAAGGATGACCATTTGTGTTCCATCATCAAAAGCACCACCACCATCAAATGAAAAATCAGGGTCAGATACACCATCCGGATTAGCAAAAGGTATTTCATTTGGTGATTCACAAGCTGCACAGTCCGGGCAAGTTGGCGCAGTGACACAGCTACCATCGTCGCAAGTGGCGTTTGGATCGTAATTATCCGCAGTTGGGTCGGTACAACCTGCACCGGGATCAGCCGCACATACACTTAGCATCCAATTTGATATTTCAATTTCTACTTGTTCTGTTAATGGGGGAGCCGCTCCGAAAGAAACAACCGCAAAGGCAGTGGTGTATAAAGCACCATTTGTAAATCCTGCCCAGCCACCTGCCGGAGTTCCATCTGCCAAACTACCACCGATGGAGCAAGTTCCGGTACCATCTACGGTTGCATTCCAAGCTATTTGTTCGCCCGGATTAGCAGCATTTTCAATTCTAAACTCAATGTTTATCGGTGGTGTACCGGATACAACATTAATATCGGCAGTATAGCAAACATCCGTAACATCGTCGGGTAGGTCTAAATCCCTTACACCTGCTACCGCAAATATTTCATCCGAACCAACAGGCAGGATAAATGTACCTGTATTGGTAGCGGCGTCATAATTCGGTGCTACCGCAGGCGTGCCACCGGAAAATTCTCCTGCATCATTAAACGTTTCACTTCCTGTTGTAAAATCAATCATAGTGTTGCTTTGACAAACACCATCACAAGCACTACAAGCCCCCGAAGCTAATGTACAAGTTGTTGTAAATATACAACTTCCGTCATCGCACTGAGCAGCGGGGTCGAAGTTGCTCGCTGTCGGGTCGGTACAACCTGAAAGAGCAGGGTCGGGCGCACAAACGGTTAGCGATATATTGGATATTTCTACTACAATATCTTCTGTCACAGGAGTACCATCAAAGTCGGCTAAAGCTGCCGCTATGGTATAACTCGCACCCGGTACAAAGGTAAATCCGGCAGCAGCAACGCCGTCCGCTAAGTTGCCACCTATCGAACACATGCCTGTTCCATCTACAGTTGCATTAAATTGTAATTGCTGACCCGGTACGCCATTTTCAATTCTAAATTCAAATAGAAATGGTACTTCACCGGATATGACATTGATATCTGCTGTGAGACATACTTCGCTGATAACATCCGGTAAGGTAAGACCACTAACTCCTGCAGCCGTAAATATTTGGTCACCACCCGCCGGAAGCGTGAGTGTTCCCATGTTGGTTACATTATCATAGTCCGGTTGAACAGGGGCTGCTGCACCACTAAATTCTTGCGAATCATTAAATGCTGTACCTGTTGTCAAATCTATCGTAGTGCTAACGTCACAAGTAGGGTCGGGACAAGCATTACAAGGCGGTGCTTGAAGTGTACAAGCAGCACCGTCAGGCGCACCATAGGCACAAATATTATATTCTCCAAAGGCATTATTCCCAAACTCCCAAACTCTTACATACAGTACGTCACCCGGAGTTTGTCCGGTTAGTGCAACTAAAGAAAACAATCCGTCGGGACTATCGTCATCGTCACATTCAATTTCGGTCAAAGCACCACAAGTGCCTGAATAAATAGACATACCGCTATCCGTGAAACCACCTGCATTGGTTGTTTCAACAGTTACCTCTCCATTAGCAGGTACGGTTACGGTGTACCAAGTATCACCTCCTGTATAGCTGGCACAGCTTGGTGCAGCCTCACCGGAATCGGTGGCACTTTCGTTTGTTCCAATAGTGTTAGTACAAGTTGTGCCTTCACCGACAGTGAGTTCTATGGCATCTGCACAGAGGTCATTGGCAGGTGGTGGAGGTGGTGGTAGTGGTGTACCGATGCATATATCAAATACAGAATCTTGTCCTGCCGTAGCTGTCCAAGTATAAACTCTTACATAATAAGTCGTACCGGGTGTCAAACCTGTGAGTGTACTCGTATTTGGGTCACTGCAAATAATATTAGTCAACGCACCGCAACTACCTTCCCATACAGAGTGATACAAATCGGTTGTACTTCCTGTGACATTTATCAGGTCAATTTGGTGGTCAGTGCTTGTAGCAACAAAACTATACCACACATCATCGTCTTCTGTACCCGCACAAACAGTATTATCTTCCGGTGGCACATCTAAGCCTGAATCCGTAGCTGACTCTATCGTACCATTGGTAACAGTACCGCAAGCAAGGTCTGCATTGACAGGAATAGCTACTGCATCAGCGCACATGTCATTGGCAGGTGGCGGTGGTGGAGGAAGCGGCTCATAAGCACAAACACTGTAAGTTCCAAAGGCATTATTTCCAAATTCCCAAACACGTACATATATAACGTCGCCGGGCGTCTGACCTGTCAATTCAACTAAAGAGAAAAGACCATCTGCACTATCGTCATCGTCACATTCTATCTGTGTCAATGCGCCACAAGCACCTGAATACAAGGACATTCCTGTATCTGTTACTGTACCGCTTGCATCATTATTGGTTTCTACAGTAACATTACCACTTGCAGGAACAGTTACAGAATACCAAGCATCACCACCGGAGTAGCTCGCACAAGTTGGCGCAGCTTCACCTGAATCTGTAGCATCTACATTAGTAACCGAAGTCGGTACACAAGTTTCGGTAGCATCTACTGTGAGTGGTATAGCATCTGCACATAAGTCATTAGCGGGAGGAACAGGGCAAAACTCAGGCGCACCTGCATCTCGCCACGCTTCTATAGCGGCTACCTCTGCGGCATCAAAAGTCACTGTGCCGAAAGCCACACCATTGGGCATGGCGTTACCACAACCGTCAGCAGCTGTTAGTGTACCATCTGCTTTGCCAATAATAAAAGATATTGGATCGGCATAAGGACCACAGCCGCCCGTACCATTGGTACCACCTGTGATAACATTGGTATAATCAGACAGATTAAGACCACCTTGCATACCGTGGCATCCAAGACAACCATTGTCACCAAAAATGGTCACCATATCGGCAAATTCAGAACTACCGTCTGCACAAGACTGTGCAATGGCGTATTGGATGGAGCAAAATACAAGTAAACATGTCAGTAATTTCTTCATTATGAGCTTACATTTGTTAAAAAGATGAAGGGGAGTGATTGATTGTTTTGCAAGTGAATGCAGCAACAAATATAAATAATGAAATTTAGAAAATGTAGGAAATGATTGTTTTTTCTTTTATGTGTAGAATGACAAGAGAGGTAACTGTAAATAAAAACGGGATAAAGCTTTGCTTTATCCCGTTTTTTCTTTTTTTTATTATAACTATTTATGATTTTTTCATATTATAAAATATCAAAAATTAGTTTGGTGCAATCAACTATACACCTCTTCTTCTCTTCTCTGACGGATACCAACTACTGCAGTAATAGACATCAATAAGCCGAGAATGATTAAACCCCATTCACCGACCGTTGGGATATTGGCAACAGTTGTCGTAAATGTTTGATTTGTAGTACCCGAGCCATCTGTGGTGAAAGCAACTGGTCCTACCTCTCCGCCTTCGTCAAGATAGCAAGCGGGCGCACCCATGATAGTAAACGTATAATCCCCACAAGGCTGTGCACCAAAGCTACCGGAACCACCGTCCATACCAAGAGCCATTGTACCGAGACTTGTTCCGGCGTCGTCCATTAGTTCAATCACCGCACCTGTCATATCACAGTCAAGTGCATTTACACTATAAGTGATTTCTTCCTCACAAACACCACAGTTGATTTCTCTTACGACTGCAATGGAATTGGACAAAGTCGCGCATGTCGCTGCTGCAACTGCTGCTACCGCATCATCGCCAACTACCGGAGCAAAGCCCGGATCGTTTGTACTCACTAACCAAATCAGGCAAGTACCTTCACCTGCACCTTCCAAATCAAATGGAGGTCCGGGAGGCAATGCTAAGATAGTTCCTGCTGCATCCGTAATTACCCATGCCGTAGCAGTTCCGCCTGTACCTGCATCGTCAATAGAAACATTAATCGGATCCGGCATACCATCATCTGCACAAATAGTGGTTGGGTCGGTTGTAGAAATTGCAGGGGCAGTAATTTCGATTCTATCTACTGTGATAGGATTGGAAAGTGCCGCACAAGTAGAAGCCGCGACCAAAGCTGCTGCATCGTTGCCGACAGCCGGAGCAAAGTTATCGTCTTCCCAATTCACCAACCAAATCAAACAAGTACCCGGACCTGCGCCGTCCAAATCGAATGGAGGTGCGGGAGGTAATGCTAAAATTGTACCTGCAGCATCAGTGATTACCCAAGCAGAGTTGGCACCGATACCTGCATCGTCAATATTTACATTAATTGGATCGCCAACACCATCAATACAGATAGTCGTTGGGTCAGTTGTAGAAATTGCAGGAGCAGTCACTTCAATTCTGTCCACAGTAATTGGACTGGAAAGGAAAGCACAACTTGAAGCTGCGACTGCTGCCGCTGCATCGTCACCCACCATCGGATTGAAAGCGGCATCATCTGAATTAACATACCAAATCAAGCATTGACCTGCACCTGCACCATCTAAATCAAATGGTGGCATAGGAGGTAATGCAAGTATAATTCCGGCAGCATCAGTGATCACCCAAGTACCTGTTGCGCCACCATCTACATCAATGGTTACATCAATTGGGTCACCTACACCGTCAATACAAATTCTTGTTGGGTCGGTAGTTGAGATAGTGGAAGCAGATGCAGCACATCCTACCGGATTAATAGTTGCACAAACCAACATCTCATCTTGAGAACCGGAGATACAACTCACACTACCATCTGAATTGGCAACTACAATAATACACTCATCAGGATTACTAGTGAATGTAGTACCTGTCTGGTCTCCATCCACAGGACCTCCTAATATAGTTCCTCCCGTACCACTACCGGCAGCACCAGAGTAATAAGTTACATTATCAAAGTTTACCTCAAATGCGCCTTGCAGTACATCAAGTGTAACAGTCTCGCCCGGATTAGTCGGACAAAATTCATAAATAACTTCATCTACAAGATTGTTATCATAGCAATAAGCAATTGGGTCGGTACCGTCCGCACAAGTAGGCGGTGGTGGTGGCGAACCTACACATACCGTAAATTCTGAATCAAGAGTAGCCGTAGCACTCCAGGTATATACCCTGAAATAATAGGTAGTGCCTACGGTCAGTCCCGTCAAATTAATCGGACTATTTGGTGTATCCTGACAAGCTATACTCGTTCCTCCACATGCGTCAAATACTTCTGTGACAATATCAGTTGTAGCACCTCCTGTGTTGGTGATGTCAATATCTTGGTCGGTACTTGTAGCAACAAAACTGAACCATACATCATCATTGGCTGTACCTACGCAACCGGGTAAACTTTCGGTAGAATTAGTTGTAGTACCGGGCGTAGTTCCTGTACACATTCCTGTTTCAGCGGTCAAAGCAATGGCATCGACACACTCGTCGTTGGCAGGAGGAAATAAACAACTACTGTCATCAATAGTAGCACAGGCATTAAAGTTAATCGCAGTAGGGTCGGTGCAGCCACTGACGGGTGTTGTAGCACAAGCCCCTAATGTCAAACTTACGATGTCGGGCGTAATACCAACATCACAGTCTTCTATTTCATCATCCAAACCAACAACAGAAGTCAACAGGCATCCGTCTTGGGCACCACAGCCATTTACGGATCCATCCTCGGTATTCGTAATTGTAATGTCAGTTCCGTCCCATCCATCTCCAAAAGTGTCACAACCGTCAACTGTAATGCTTGCACCATCAGTAGCACATATTGTAACAGCTACCGCTCCATTAATAGGGCTTGGAATAGCAGCTCCTGTGGCATCTACTGTTACCAAAACTCCATTCTCATAAATATCCCAATTTTTTTCAGTTGCAAAAGCAGCTGTGGTCAGTTCAATGGTAACTTCCGTTTGACCTGCCGGACACTGTGCACTGACATAAAGACTACCTAAAAGGCAGGTAAGTATCGTAAAAAATATGCGTTTCATAGTTTACTGGTTTAAAAGATGATAAAGTTCTTTAAATGCTTTGCCCCCCAACTCAATACCGGAATATTTGAGTAGCGTTTGCAATTCTACGTCATTAAAGCTTTTAGTAAAATTCAAGGTAAGCAGCGTTTTATCTGCATTGAAACTGGGGACGAATCCGGCTTTTTTACTCACCTTGGATTGAGTAATCCGATTCGAAATTAGTTGACCTTTAGCTGCGGTTTTGACTTGTACAGTCACGTTGTTTGTTGTCTTGTTGACGACGACAACTTCATCAACTTTCAGTAAGCTTTGCGCCTGCATCGACCCGATACTAAGCAGGAGAAGTCCACCAAATAATGTAATCAATTTTTTCATAGCGAAATTTACATTTGTTAGTAAAAGTAAGAAGGAGGGTTTTGTTTTGAAATGGTAAAAGATTGACAAATATAGATAATGCGATTTAGAAAATGGAGTAAATTATAGTTTTTATTTTATGTGTAAAATAAATAACAATGTCTTCGCCAAATTGAGAATTGAGAATGTATAATTGATAACTAATGTTATTTTATAATTTGTAATTGTTTAATTTTAAGTTTTTTATGAAATAAAAAATAAATTAATTATCAACTCTCAATTATCAATATTCAATTTGGCGAACATATTGAAATAAGTATCAGTTATAAATAATAATGGGATAAAGCTCTGCTTCATCCCGTTATATTTACATTTAATTATCTTATTTAAATACGAATATTTTTGTGGTAAAATGCTAAAAAACAATTACTTGTGAAATATTTTTTTATTAAAAAAAATATTAAAATTAAAATGAATTTATGATTATTTAAATAAAATATAAATTAAATTTTACTGTGTAATTTTATAAAATTACATAAAAAATTTGACCGTACATTTCCTGCGTTCTTCTCCGAAAAGTACCTGTACCTACAGTGATATATATCATCAAGTATCGGTATATTTGACAGTCAGAGAGTTCGTAAAAAAATATAAATCTCCTTTACGTTTTCTTATAATTCAAAATACTTTGCGTAATTTCGCTCAATTGTTTAACCAAATAATGTTACCAAACAAATATGAAATTAACACAGACCATCCTCGTTGTGCTATCACTTCTTATCACATCAAACATCCGAGCACAACCAACTGACTGCCAATCTGAACGTTACAAAGAGCAAGTGTTCAACAACATTCGCCGTACCAATGACATCACCTATGCTGTGGCAGAGAATGTATTGGGATTTGACCAAAGTCTTGAACTGGATTTCTACGAGCCTGACCCAAGTGCCGAGTATCTCGAAAAGCGTCCGCTGGTCGTGATGTTTTTCGGTGGTGCATACACGCTGGGTAGCAAACAAGATGCAGATATTACGGCTTGGTGCGATAGCTTGGCACATTATGGCTATGCTTGTGCTGCCGTTGAATATCGTCTGGACAATGCGCCTAATCTTGTGCTGCCGGGCAGACCTGTCCGCGCGGCGTATCGAGCCATTCAGGATGGACGCGCGGCTATACGTTATCTGCTTGCAGACCCGACTGGTTTTGGGTTCAATATCGACCCTGACCATATCTACACAGGCGGTGAAAGTGCGGGAGCGATTACCGCCATTCACGTTGCCTATCTTGAAGAATCGGAGCGACCTGCCGATACGTTTTCAGGTTTCTTGCTATCCGACCAAGGCTGTCTCGACTGCTCCGGCAATAATTTTGTACAACCATTTTCTATTGCAGGTATTATCGACCTTTGGGGGGCAACCCTCTCTCTGGACTACCTTGACGCGGCGGAAAATGTACCGATGGTTATTATTCACGGTGAAGATGATTTTATTGTACCCTACACTTCCGGTGCGCCTTTTAATATACCGACATTTCCTACCATGTACGGAGCAGTACCAATGGATGCAGAATTGACCGCGAAAGGCATCTGCCACGAGTTTTATTCTTATCCGGGCGAAGGGCATGTTTTTTATGGTATTCCATCCGGTATCGTGACTTTTCCAAATGACCTTTGGGAACCCGTTTTTACACAAGGACATGAGTTTTTGTATAACAAAACGCTCAAATTTGACTCGCCCGTACCCGCAGGCGAAACGATGGTTTGTCAGGGAGCTACCGAGACCTACGATGTTGCTGCTACGGCGGGTTCGATTTACTGCTGGGATGTGGTCAATGGAACGATTGTCTCTACAAATGATAATCAAGTGACCGTCCAATGGAACACTTCTCCGGGTTATCTGACACTTACTGAAACCAATTGTCTTGATGTCGTTGGTACCTCACAGACTATCGAAGTCTTACCTTTTGCTTGCTGTGCGCCGATGGATTTGGTGTTTAATTTTGATGCAACACCACAACAAACGACTTGGGAAATACTTGACGTTGACGGCAATCCCGTTGCTACGGGCGGTGCGTATAATGTGGGAGATATTTCTGCGACAGAAGGTGTTTGCTTGCCCGATGGTTGCTACGATTTGGTGGTGTATGATTCGGCAAATGATGGCATGTGTCCGCGCCGCACAAGTACCGTTTTGACAGGTATCAATATTGCTACGCTTGGTTTGGGTGGTGTATTTAATGGTATTCCGAGAATGATGTGCGGAAATTACACCCTCACAGATGCACTGGGCAATACCCTCGCATCGGGCGGTGGTAGATTTGGCACTTCTGAAACCAATACTTTCTGCGTGACAGGTGGCTTCACTCCGCTACAACAAGAGGACGATACTCACCAACGTATTACAAATGATATTTCTACGAATATAAATATTTATCCCAATCCTGCTCGCGACCAAATTACCATTGAACATAATATTCAAACGGATAATAATATTCAAATTGATATGATGGATGTGAATGGTAAAATGGTACAACAACATTCAATCGTAAATACAAACGAAAGTATTATCTCGTTGAATGTGAGCGACTTGGCATCGGGTATTTATTTCGCTCGAATAATATTTGATAATACGATTATTACTGAAAAAATTATTAAGAAATAAATTAGTTGATAGTTCATAGTTCATAGTTCATAGTCGATAGTTTATAGTACTTATCGCGTTCACCTATGAACTATGAGGGGTAGTCCTATATTTGTAATGCTATATGAATAATAATTTTGAACCACTAAGCAACTAAGCAACACTAAGTATCTCATAAGCAATTACGGCTCATCTAGGAATTTGGTGGAAAGCCCACTCGTCGGACATTTTCAAAATGTCAGACGAGATAGATTTACGTTTGAATTTAAATTATTTTACAAACAAATTTTTTATTTTTATTTTGTAAATAATTGATTTTAAATAGA
>CALHBW010000284.1 GCA_937930625.1 uncultured Saprospiraceae bacterium
CAAACAAGGAGACATAGAGGCATTTATACGCCAATTAGAGATATTACTCGCCGATATTTCCTACCATTTACACCCAAAAAATAAACCGGAAACGGAGTCTTTTAAGATGTGGGAGGGCTATTTTCATACGATAATTTACCTCATTACAAGTTTTTTGAGTTTGGATGTACAATCCGAAATTACGAAGCACAAAGGACGCTTGGATTTGAGCGTAGAAACCGAAAAATTTCTATATTTGATGGAATTTAAATTGGACGAACCCGCCGAAAATGCCATCGAACAAATTAAAAACAGAGACTACGCAAAATCTTATACGAATACTGACAAAACGATTTACCTTGTTGGAGTTGGATTTTCTAAAACGGAAAAAAATGTAGCGAATTGGGAGGCGGAAATTTGGGCGCGATAGTTTTTTTGTGTTAAAATATTTTCTGGAAAAAAGTCGCGTAGGTTTGTGCGACCTTTTTCTTTGTTGTGAACTTGTTTAACTCACATCACCTTCCACCCATACTGCACATAATAATAATACACCCTCGGATTGCTCAAAGTACTAATCTCAATACCATCTGCATTCATTAGAATATCTTTACCAAAAATCGTATTCGAGAAAAACTTTTTGGGTGTGAGGTAGCTCGTCGGCACATCGAAATGCTCTAAGGCGTAGAGTTGTTCTGCCATTCGGGGGAGATTGATTTGGTCATCTTGTCGGGCGGCGAGGTACCAGCCCCATTCGTTGAAACTCGGAATATTATCGTGATACGGCAGCACACGAAGCCCGGCGGCGGTCATGGTTTTGCCAACGCAGAGATAAGCGTGATTGGCATGTACAGGGCTGCTCGCCTGAATCGCTGCAAAGCCACCCGATTTGAGCAATAGCCGGATGCGTGTAAAGAAATATTTGGAATACAACTTACCGAGCGACTCATTGCGCGGGTCGGGAAAATCAATCAAAATCACATCATATTGCTTACCTTCTTGGGCGATTTGCTCCACAAAATTATAAGCATCCTGATGTAGTACGCTGACCGTATCCATAAAATAATACAGTTCATTACCCTCGGCATCCTTGCGATTGAGTGGAGAATAAACAGGCTCTTCGATATAGGGTTCGGGCAATTCGGGAATCAAGGTGCGGATATTGCCACCGATGAGTGAGGAGTCGTTATATTCGAGGAGTTTGGGGTGCTGAGTGGCGAGATTTATCATCGCCGGGTCGAGTTCGACGAGGGTAATGCTGTTGATATTCGGATATTTTCGGATTTCGCGGACTGCCATACCATCGCCGCCGCCCAAGACCAAGACATCCAAAGGCGTTTGCGCCTCGTTGGTCATATTGCGGAGTTTCATGGCAGGATGCACGAGGTTTTCGTGGTAACGGTTTTCGTCTTTACTGCAAAATTGTAAACCGCCATTCAGGTACATCATCACATCGCCTGTTTTTGGATGTTCAGTCATTACAATGCGCTGATAACGAGTACTTTCTTTATGGATAATTTTTCCGGTGTATAATTGCTGCTCCGCGACATCCGCCAAATCAGCAGAAAAATACATACCGCCGATACCCAAAATTGTAGCGAAAGCAATCCCAACAAGCGTCCGCCGGGAAGTTTGAAATTCATCAGAACCATGGCGCACTAAAAAATAATACGTCAGCAAGGCAACGCTCAAATTGAGCAGCGTCACCATAAAAGCCGCATGATAAATTTCGACTTTTCCCACCAAAAATTTAATCCAAATCAGCGTACCAATCGCCGCACCCAATACATCCAAACTAATCGTCATAGATATATTGCTCCGAAAGCCGACAAATTTCTTATTAATAGTCGCAATCAAAGGCTGCTCAAAACCAATCAGCAAACCAATAATCGACGAAATCGCATAAAACACCAACTTAAAATGCGGAAAAGTATAAGCATACGCCCACATAATAATCAAAGGCGAATACCCCCCCAAAAAGGACAGCAATAACTCAATCGTAATAAACGCTTGAAGCGTCTGTTCTTCCTTCACAAACTGCGCCATCCAAGCCCCAATACCCGTCGCAAACAACATCAAACCAATCACAATAGGCCACTGATGCGCCGGATTACCGAGTATATTCGAGCTGAGTTGTGCCAAAATATATTCATCCACAATACAGCACAATCCACTGCAAATCAAACTAAATGAGGTGAGTATTAAGCCTATCCTTGATTTCATGTATTGATGAGTTGTCGAGTTGTTGAATTGACGGGTTGTTGAATTGTTGAGTTGATGAATTGTTGAATTGTTGAGTTGATGAATTGACGGGTTGACGAGTTGATGAGGCGGATTCGACAACTCTACAACTCGTCAACTCATCAACTCACTTTGGGTTAGTATGATGGCGTTTTCCTCTTGATATTCGTGTACTGTTTCAATCAGGATGCCCGATTGGGTGCTTTGAATAGATAGCAGCGTGCGGGAAGACGGCGTATTGGGTGCAGTGGGTTCAAAGTGATGTTCGAGGAAAATTTCGGCTTGCTCTTGTGCTTGTTGCGACCAATTGGTGATCTCATTTCGGCTTGCTGTATAAGGCAGTTTTTTTTGTGTGAAATGGTAATTTATTTGAGCATGATGAATCTTAACGGCTTCGTTTAGTTGTTCCATTGGCAACAAACAAAGCGACTGTACTTCGCTCGCTTTCAAATCATTGCAAGCAAACATTTCCGAAAAAAAAGAACCATCCGCATACTGCAATTGTACAAAATGACTTGTACCAATAATTCCCGCATGAACATGAACCGCCTGTTCGGAAAAGTAGCTTTTCTGTTCCTGAAATATACTTAATTGCCTTACATCAACCGCCTCTTGCAA
>CALHBW010000285.1 GCA_937930625.1 uncultured Saprospiraceae bacterium
AATCAATTAATAAATCCGAAATATTTGCTTCAAATATTGTCATTAAGTCACTTTATCAATTAGCTTAGATATCCCCTTAATAGTATCGGTTAATTTGACCACTCTTCCGTATTGTAATCTCCATTGTAAGGCATTTGATATAGTCTTGACACATTAAAAACTCATACTTCTGAAGTTAGGCCTTACCTTTGCGAATATATCTGTTTTTCTGTATTTTACAAAAAGAAATATATTTTCTTCCTGGTTCAAACAAATAGCTCGCAAGAATAACTCGCTCTTTATCAGTCATTTACGACATTCATTGTAAATTATAATTAGCCAAATTTACAAATTTTTATTAAAAATGGCTGAATATAATTTTCTATAATTAGCCAAATTTGAGTTTTTCTCGTAAAAATGGCTAAATATAATCTCGTTGTCTTTAATACTCTATCTTCAAGTTTTTATCGAATTTACAAAAAAAAAGGAAGTAGCCACGCGACTACTCCCCGGTCAAACTAGTATTAAAGAGGTCTGATAAAACACCTCTTTAATACATATCCTAAGTGGTAAGCATCAAATAATCGACACTTTTGAGTGCGTCTTTTTTCGCCATACTTCAGCTATTTTTCGTCATGTAGCTCGCTATAATCCTCAAAATTAGCTTCGTCTGACAAAAAAATACGCTGCTCAAAATGTGTCGATTATTTAACCCTTACCACTTATAGGCTATAAACTGATAGCCTGTTATTTCAGCTTAATAAACTTGCTGGCAGAAGAAAACCAATTGCCACTACGAACTCTTACAAAATAAGTACCTTCGGCAAGATGCTCTGTTGAGAAACTAAGTAAATTGGGACCCGTAACAATATCTGCCGGAGTTTCTGAAATTAATGCTCCCCGCACGTCTATCACATCAATATAGACGGTTTCTTGTGTATCTACGAATAATTTGATAAATGCCTCCACATTACCCACAATCGGATTTGGAAATACATCAATTGTACCTGTATCACCTGTATGGCAGTATGAATCTATTTTTATGATATCAAAATATTCGTGGTTGCCATCTATATCCACCTGTTTGAGTCGGTAATACATTGTAGCTCCTGCCCACGAATCCACAAAATTGTAAGTGATGTTTTGAAGTGAATTTCCTGCGGCGTCCACACGTCCGACTTCCATGAACTCGACAGCATCCAAACTACGTTCGACCACAAAATAGTCCGAATTGATTTCGGTAGCAGTTTCCCAGGTAAGATAATTTTTACAATCGCGTTCTTCTCCCGTAAAATTGAGTAATTCGACAGGAAAACTAGTCACACAATCAGACACATTACCGTAAGTATGCTCGGCAGTGTTTAGTCTTTCATCTACACCATTTTGGGTAAAGACTTCGCCCACAAAAGTCGGTGGAAATACCTCCTGTGGATGCCACTCCAAATCATAGCAAGCCTCGTCGCTTACCATATCAAACTCTATACGTCCTACTTGTACCCACTCGTCGGCGTTCAGGTAATAGCCGTCACCTCCTGCAAGCTCCACATTATATGACATTACGGTATCCAGAGATCCCGTCAGATTGTGCGGAGAAAATAAGGTAAATCCCAAACTACGCGTTACAGGAAGAGGGCTGATAAAATTAGATATTGTCAATTCTTCTACGATTCTTGGGTTCGCAAGAGCCGCACGATTAAATGAGAAGCGATAATTCTGCTCACTCATAAAAAACTCTGTATCGGCAGAAGCCGCTTTGACCTCAATGACAAAACTCGCAACCGTACCATCACCAAAAAGTGAATGGTCAACAAACCTTACATCGTTTTGCCCGTTTTGGGCATCTAAATTCCAAGCAAATACTGTAGAAACTAATGCTAATAGTAGTACTTTTTTTCTCATAGCTAAATAAATGGATATTGAAGATTATTCTGCCCTTGGCAGACTAACCAGCAACAATTAATTAATTTGATATGGATAGATCAAGGGTAAAATTTTGTCTTTAACAAAAAGACACTTTTACTATGATTAGTAGATGTAATAATCAGGCAGAAGGTTGCTTATGCCTGAAATTATTTTTTATATTTCTTAATCATTTTTTTAACAAAAAAAGGAAGCAGCCATACGACTACTCCCCAATCAAACAACTAGTATTAAAGAGATGCGATGAAACACCTCTTTAATTTGGGGTTAGTAATTAGTTGATTAGTAATTGGTTATTAGTTAGTTATGGACTTTGTATAGTGAAAAATCATACTACTATACATGAGGTAAAAAATCAAAAAGCAATCGTCATACTGAATTTATTTCAGTATCTCCCGAACGACGGAGAACCCATGCTGTACAAAACGTATAACTTGTTGTTTTTGAGTGAAATATATTTTTTTAGTTCACATTCAACATCGTGCTTGTGGCTCGGGAGATTCTGAAATAAATTCAGAATGACGTACTGGTTTTAGGTTCATGTATAGTAGTATGAAATGTGTCTTTAAATTTAAGGTAAAGTCTTGGTAGTCAATTCTATAAGATTTTCGAAAACCTTATAGGATTCGGGCTTGCTTCACATCCCACCTGATTTCTTACATGAGCCAAAAATCTAAAGGCATTAAAACTCCGGAGTGTATTCACTTTTCTTCTAATCTCGACTTTGGACATTAGGTAACTGGGGAATTAGGAAATTAAGCTAACGAAGGCATAATTCTTTATTAATCAGTAAAATAAAAATTGTAATAAAAATAATTTATAATAAAACACAAACTATTGCAAATTATTGATAATGAGGGCTTTACCTAATTCCCTAGTTTCCGAATTCCCCAATGTCCAAAGTCCTGTTCTAATGGGACTCTGTTTTTTACTCAGTAATGAAGCATTGGCACAATCCGCTAATGTAGCAATTGGAAAGTTGTTGCTATACAGGCTGACCGCGAATACTGTAATGACTGCTTTAGCTGTCAAGTGAGTTAAATAAATATTTGTATATTATTGTTTTTAAATTAATTAAAAATAAAAATAAAAATACACTTGACAGCTAAAGCAGTCATTACGGAGTTCCCGGTCAGCCTGTAAAGTAGTCATTACGGGGTAAATTTCGGAAAATGCTGATTCACGCAGAGTACGCAGAGGTCGCAGAGGTTTTATAGTATTTCTCCGCGAACTCTGCGTTCTCTGCGTGAAATAATAAGGTTATTCAAGTTTAACTCTTTCAGAGTTATGAGGTTGTTTTTCATATTTAATTGCCCCTAATGCTTTACACACTCAAATCAATTTGAATTACACTAAAAATAAGTAAAAGTTATCTAAATAGTATTTTTATTTTGAATTGATTAAGAAAGCAAATTTAAAATGTCACACTTCAAATCCATCTTTTGTCATTCAAAAGATAAGCAGGTCATTTTTAGCGTTAAAAACTATTAAATATTGAAACATTACAATATCAACGTTCTATAAAAATTTATTATTTAGTTTCGTATAATTTATACTATTTTTTTACTGTTTTCAATGTCACAAAATATAATATTTGCATTTGGTATAACAAATAATAAACCAGTACATTGGGCATCTCACAACTATTCCTGCAATTCACTGACAATCAAGTCACAGAAGTCATTTTTTCTAATGCCTGCCAATATTAATCCCTTGCGTGACATCAAAAAAGGCGTTAACTTTGTTTACAGAAAATGAAAATTATACAAATAATGACATTTACCTGCTTACTATTTTGTAGTAGCATGTATGGGCAGGAAAATCAGGATGCTTTTCTAATAGATCTTGATGCAGATGCAACAGTGGAGCGTTGGGAAAAAGAAGACATCAAAGTGGAAATATATTTGGTGGAAAATGATAAGCGCAAATATGTGATGGAGCAAATTGTGCCAAAATCCGAATATACCAAACCGGGCAAAGCAGATGCCATCGTAATTAGTACGATGGATGTAGCAGAGTGGACTGCCAATATTACTTATCAACTTTATATCCCCAAAGCAGTCGAACTCACTATTCAAAGTGATTACGTTACATTAGCGATGAAAAAACAATAATATCAATTGTCTTCTCATCCTTTTGCTGAAAAATAAACTTGTAATTTCATTTTTATTGATTTTAGGGTAAATGGGGAAATGCTGTAGCCTGCGTTTTCCCTTTTTTTATTGTCAGTTGATAGTCGATGGTCGATAGTCCATAGGCAAACGCGAGAAATTACTATGGACTATTGACCATCAACTATGGACTGCTCAATCCTCATCTTCGTGCCAGCGTGCGCCATATTGGTCCACTAAAATATCATCGTAGTGGTCGGCTTTATCAAATAAATCTTTGAACAGTTTTTGTCCGGTTTCTTCATTGAGATAGCGATCGTAAATCAGCAGTGAGAGAATAATATTTTGCTTGCTGATACTAAAGCCCATATTCTCAATCGTGTGATTTTGACGCAATAGGTATTCATATACTTCTTTGATGTTCTGCTTAGGCAATTTGCAGAGAATGGCATCGCCGAAGAGCAAGCCGTTTTTGACATTATATGCAATACGAATCTTGGCACTGCCTTGCTCGATTTCCCAGAAATTGGGTCCGCGTCGTGAGAGACGCACATCGTGTCCGGCGTTTTTGACAATATTCTCCACAATATGCGGAATGCCTGTTGGTTCGTAATCGTCAAGGTCGGTGATGAGTTTGATTTTTGCACCACAGTGAGGGCAGTAACCTTCATCCACCGTATCTTCAAATACCAAATTAGAACAGGAAGTACAGCGTCCGCCTTTTTTGCCGTGATTTTCTTTGTACTCGCCCAACACCGTATCGAGATAGGTAGAAGGCAAAGCAAAACCTAAGTTATTACTATCCCGGAAAATAAAAGTATTGACCCCGATGACCTGTCCTTCATCATTGACAAGCGGACCGCCACTATTGCCCGGATTTATCGCCGCGTCGATTTGGATATAGTTCAAATCCGCATGTTCGATATGTCGTGAGGCATTAGATACGATGCCTTGCGTGGTGGTATATTTCAAGCCCATCGGATGCCCGATAGCGATAACCGGGTCGCCATCCGTCACTTTTTCAATAGCCAATCCTGCACTTTTCATTTCATGCTTGTCCGGCATTTTCAAAAACGCCAAATCATGTACCGGATCTACAAACAAAACCGTCGTCAGGGATTTATCCACTGCGTTTCCGTCTATCACGACCTCTTTACTCCCGCGTACCACATGCTCGTTGGTGACAATCAAATCGTGTTCTGCCAAATAGAAACCCGTTCCTGTACTCAAAGGCGTTGCTATCTGTACTACGACATCTTTATATTTATCTATAATCTCTCTCATTGGGAATGCTTGAATGATGAAATGCTATAATAATTAATGAGTGAATTGTGAATGAGTGAATTGTGAGTGAGTGAATGTCTTTAATATCTCGGTAGAAAAAACATTGTCGCATTAACGCATTTCAGCATTATTCACTCATTCACTCATTCACTCATTGTTCCTTAGGCGTCAAGTCAAGGTCTTTGACCATGAATAAAAATGAGCGTGCAAATTCGGGGAGGTTATCGTATTTGAGTTTGGCGGTATTGGGGGCGAGTTTCGGGAAATGTGCTTTATTGCTTTTTGCAATCGCCTGAATTTCACTTTTAATGCCCGATTTATCAAATTTTTGCGTACTGCTGTCGTAATAAACATCCGTAAACCCAAGCTCCTTGAAATAATCGGATTCGAGGGTTTTGAGGAGCAAATGCAGGTACTCGCGGTCGGGCTGCGGTACATGAAAATAAAACAGAAAATGCCCGGTAACAAAACCCGGAATCGCCGCAGCAAGGTCTAGATAATTATTTTGTAAGTAATAATCCATCGCAGGCATTTCAGCCTCAATCATGGCGGCGAGTTGGGCGTGTTCGGCAGGGGCGGTGATGGAAAATGTTGCCGGAACACGATACATTTCTTTGTAAAATTCATCATGCGGACGTTCCATCATCTCTTTGACGGACTTCACAACGGTCTGCGCTTTATCTTGCGGAGAGCGTCCGTCGGCGGAGAAAAATGTGTGGTGTGCTTTTTCCATCGTTTCCGTCATCACGCCTTCCGGCACTACGAGGTAATCCATTTTATAGACCAGAGACAGGAGCAAATAATTGACGCCGATTTTAAATTTATTGGGGTCCAATTCATCAATTCGGGCGAATGTCTCATCCGTCCATTTTTTGATATATTTGTACTTAGTGGCTTTTTCTGCCTCAGGCAATTCGATAATGTGTCCCGTATCTATCGGGTGCAGCATTTCAAATTCATCTGCCAGTAAATCATCCTGCTTGTCGGCTGTGGTAGAAAGTTCTTTGAGTGCTGCGTAGATTTTGTAGGGCGAGGCATCCATCAGATAGGAAGAGAATGTCATGCAGATAGTATCTTCATCATCCAATGAAAGTCGCGAATAATTCAGCGCGTAGTTATGCTCCAAGAGGCGGCGCATGAAACCGACATTAAGCCTTTCAGAACGCACAATTTTGGTAGATGCGACAAACTGCTTGTCGTCGGCATAACCCATGACTTTTTTTGAGCCTTGCAGCAATTCAAAAGTCAACTTACCGTTTTCCTGTGCGTACGTGACGCTATTTTGACGGTTGGCTTGCAGGTATTGAAAGAATACCTCAAACGATTCCGCATAATTTTTTGCTTCGTATGCAGCTACGGATTTTTTCCAGAACGCTTGTTGTTCTTCCGTGACATAGCCGTCATTATATCTGCCAAATTGTATATCCGGTTGTTCTTCGGTTTTACCACCGCCAAACCATCTATTGAAAAGTCCCATAAATTTGAAATTTCCAAATTCCAAGCACCAAATCACAAATTCCGGTATTTTATCTTATTTTATTCTTTGAAATTTGGAATTTATTATTTGGTGCTTCTAAATTAAAGTGCAAAGTAAGGAATCTGAATGTTTTTTCACAGCCAATCCAGTAGCTAAGTGAAGAAATAAGAATAACTTAATCAACCTGCTGTATCTTTTTTCGTTTTCCGATAGCTATCGGAATCACCATTTTCTCCTTACGTAGCGGGGCTATGCGCGTCAAAAATGGTTCGTCTAACAAAAAAATATTTCGCATCTTCGATTAATTTATTCTCATTTCTTCACTAGGGCGGACGCAAGAAAATTTCTGTAATGTGTTTTAAAAATCATAGGATAAACCCGAGTCGTCTGACATTTTGCAAATCTAACGATACCCCACATCTCTAAGTAACCCGTTTACTAAACTTCAAAAAGTTTGGTAAACGTAAGTAATGCACTGACTTTTAGTTGATTACAAAAATTTGTTCTCCGCTTACGTTTACGAAACTTAAAAAGTTTAGC
>CALHBW010000286.1 GCA_937930625.1 uncultured Saprospiraceae bacterium
AAAAAAACGGTATGTTTGCAAAAAAATACTTTGACTCATGCCGGAGCGTATCTTAGTTAACGGAAAATATTTTAAGAAATACATTGATGAAGCAGCTATTCAGGCGCGTATTGTCGAACTGGGCAAGATACTGAAGCAAGAATACGAAGGGAAAAATCCGCTGTTTATTGGTGTATTGAATGGTGGCTTTTTGTTTGCTGCCGACCTCTTTAAACAGTTTGAATTTGAATGTGAAATTACATTTGTCAAGCTGACCTCTTATAAGGGCATGTCTTCCACAGGCAAGGTCAATGAAGTCATCGGCTTGGATGCTGATGTGCGCGGACGAGATGTAGTCGTACTGGAAGACATCATTGACACCGGAAAAACACTCTACGATTTCATGCCCAAACTGCTCACACAAGGTGCTAACTCTGCCCGTTTGGTCTCCCTCCTCCATAAGCCCGATGCCTTAAAATTCGATGTAAAAATTGATTACATTGGCTTCTCCGTACCCAATGAATTTTTGGTCGGCTATGGGTTGGATTTTGACCAAAAAGGTAGAAACTTCCGCGATATTTACCAGTTGGACGAATGAGGGGATTTTGAATGAGTGAATGAGTGAATGAGTGAATAGTTCTACTGAAGTAGGCGTATTTTTTTAAAATATTATAAATTTACAATAATACCTATATCTCAATCAGCGATTCGTTAAATTCTGACAATCAATCACTTGTATTTTATTATAAATTATATAAAGCTCATTGTCAGGTAATTAATTTAATTAAAATTATTTACATAAAATAAAAATTAAAATAATTAATTATTTCATAATATTGATTTACAATTTTTTATGAAAATAACATTAAATAAATTGTTTTAAAATTATTTTATAATAAGTTAATTGTCAATACTTAAAGAATTACTGTATCTCAATGCGACCTTCAATAGGATAATGAGGGCGAGTATTATCACATTAAGGCATTTCAGCATTAAAAACATTCACTCATTCACTCATTCAAAATTGACACATTATAGCATTACCGCATTATTTATGTGTTGGCTGGTAGTGGCATCGGCTCAACAGCCCTGGTATCATCATATGACGACATACGATGGCTTGTCTTCCAATACGGTGTATTGGATGATGCAAGATAGCCGTGATTATATGTGGATGGGAACGGAAGGAGGACTGACCCGCTATGATGGTAAAAACTTCGTGACCTTCAACGACCATACTGACTTGATGAGTTATGACTTCAATTCGGTCTATGAAGATTCAAAAGGAGACATCTGGAGTCATAATTTTGCCAACCAAATCATACGATTCAGAGGAGATAGTATGACGGTTTTTGAGAATGAATTATTTACTCAAGAAGGGGAATATATAGAGATGGTGCTTGGTGAACGCGACGACATTTATGTGAGAATACTAGATAAAATAGTCCGTTATTTTCCCAAACAAAATGACTATGAAATCTTATATGGTGATACTTTGCATGGAAAAATGTACTACCTGACTTATGCCGAAGGCATATTGTCTATCATGGTAAATAACAGTCAAAAATTCTTTCGTTATGATGAAACGTCTGATACTTCCACAATTGCCCATTTGATAAAAACAAGCACCCTAAAAAAAATGCGCCTCAAATCGTTTCAAATAACAGCAGAACAAGCCCTTGTGGTAGATGTCCTGAATCAGACTAAAGATATTTATACTATCAGAGGCGACAGCCTTGTTGTTTTTGATAATTTGGATAAATATGACTTGCCGAAAAGTTTTAAAATTAACAACATCAAACGACTGCCCAATGGTGATATTTGGTATTGTACCAATAAAGGAATTTATCGGCAAGGGGATGGTTTGCGGCTGCTGCCGGGTATCAATACCTCCAATATTATCGTTGATAAGAAAGATAACCTCTGGGTAAGTTCTTTGGGAGAAGGGGTTTTTGTATTTCCCGATTTGGATGTACACTTTTATACCCCCGATAATAGCAATCTTTATATCTCCGACCCTATTTCCATTTCATTTGATGAGAGGGAGCATCTTTTTATTGGCACTGTACGCGGAAAAATACTTCAATGGGACACTCGACTTAAAAAAGTAGTCATGGAATATGAAGCTGACATCGCTTCTGATATCAGCGAAGTATATTATGATACCTTGACACAATATTTGTGGACAAGTGGTTTGTTTAAATTCAAAAAAGGGAAACCACAGTACGAACAAATCATAATCGGCAACAGTGTTAAACAAGCATTTACCTTGCCCGATAACGAGATAATTATCAGACCGGGCAGAGACAGGTTGTATCAAATGTATCAACATGATATTCATCAGCTACCTAAAAGTAGCTTCTCTGAAACATGGCACAGCACTTCAATACAACTTGCAAATCTATACATACTAAACGATGATGTATTTAAATCTCCCATCAATACCATTCAATATGATGTAAAAGACGATAAAATATGGTTGGCACTCGGCAACAGAACGATGATCAATACCCGCGATACGATTTATGAATTTTTTATAAAGAAAAATAATTCTGTTGTATCAAATTGCTTTGAACAATCTCCCGATGGCAGTATATGGATAGGGATAAAAGGCGGTGGATTTGTTGTGGTCAAAGATGATAAAATTCGATTTGATATTCGTGATGAGAAATACAAAAATTATGGAAATATTCGTCTAATTAAATGCACACAAAAACATGCGTGGCTACTTACAGAACGCGGCTTGTTGGTGACCGATTATCAAGGAAAAATATTAAGTCAATACAATTCGGAAATGGGCATTGAAGCCAATAATATTACGGATATGATAGTATCCGGAAAGAAGGCGTGGCTTTGCTCCAAAAACGGCTTGATGAGTATTGATTTTCG
>CALHBW010000287.1 GCA_937930625.1 uncultured Saprospiraceae bacterium
CCTGTGGTCTTGCTGTTACATGGCGAACCGAGTTGGTCGTATTTGTATCGGAAGATGATACCTGTCTTGGTAAAAGGTGGTTTTAGGGTTGTTGCACCTGATTTAATTGGTTTCGGAAAGTCGGATAAATTGACCGAAAAAGCTGCTTACACTTACCAAAAGCATATCGACTGGATGAGGGATTTTCTGCGGGAATTAAACTTGCAGAACATTCACCTGTTTTGTCAAGATTGGGGCGGATTGATTGGCTTGCGACTGGTGGCAGAAATGCCTGATAAATTCGCTAAAATCGTTGCCTCGAACACCATGCTACCTACGGGACAACACAAAGTCTCGGATGCCTTCAAATCATGGCTCGAATTTTCTAAAAATTCTCCCGTATTTGACATTGGTCGCGTTATTCAAATGGCTACGGCTACTGATTTGCCGGATGATGTGGTGGCTGCTTATAATGCGCCTTTCCCGTCGGATGAATATAAGGCTTGTGCGCGAATTTTTCCTTCACTCGTACCTATCACAGAAGATGACCCCGAAGGTATCAAGAACCGTGAAGCATGGAAAATACTTTCACAATGGAACAAGCCTTTTCTTACTATTTTCGGTGAATTGGATATGGTTACAAAAGGTGGCGAACGAGTCTTTCAAAAACTCGTTCCCGGTACGAAAGGGCAAGCACATACGACGCTCAAAGCGGGACATTTTATTCAGGAAGATGTGGGGGAAGAATTGGCAGGTTTGTTGGTGAAATTTTTCGGAACGTAGCGTAATGCCTCCGGCTTGCGTTCGCGTAATGTAGAGAAAATTCATGAATTTTCTCTACCTTACGATATATTTTACGCCTTAATTATTTTCCCAATATTAACCCTAATATCATTCTGAATGACACTATACATATACATGCCTCTTGGTATATTTTGCAGGTTAATTTTATTAACTAATTTTTCGATAGAATAGGTCGAAATATGTTTCCCTGTAATATCGTATAATTCAAATTGAGTATTTACCGAATTATTATTTTCTAATTGTATAAATAAATAATTATCAATAGGATTTGGGTAAATATTTATATTTTGTATCGGTAAAGTATTTTCATTAGCAACAAAAAAATCGCAATTACCAAGCATGTTGGCATCCATCCAATTGAGGCGTTGAATGAGCCAGTTTTTTAAGAAATTAACTTCCTCTTCATAGGTCTGACCAACGAAGTTATTGGGCCACACATAAGTTCCTAATATTTGCCAACGTTCAAAATTTCGCACTTGCGCTTCGCTCAATATTTCCACATTTTCATCTATCAATTGTATCAGACTATCCGTATGCCACGCGCCTGTCCGCATTTGCGCCCACCTGCAATCAATCTGATGACTGACTTGTGGTATCTCCGTCAATTTTTCGACCCAAAAAGGATGGGGCGTATTGCAGAAATCATTAAATTGATATGCCCATCCAACAGGTTGGGGGACACATTCAAAATCGAAATTTCCGAAGCCCAAATTGAAGTCCCAAATCGGTCCGAAATGCAATTTACCGCCATTACTATCTTTCTTTTTGTGCATAAAAAAAGATAATTTGTATGCATCAATATGTTTACCAATTTCTGTAACCAAAAAATAATCAACCCATGAATCTACATCGACATAATCGCGGTAATTTTCCTCATAATCGGCTGCGTTCATCATTTGTTCAAAACCATTAATATAATTTCGAATATAATTGCGCTGTTCCGGCTGAATCACGTCATAATCAGGCGAATCATAAGCATAAAATTTCCAATCGGGAAAACCCGAATACCAACCGTCATTCGGGTTATCTTCATCATCTCTGTCTATCTGTAAAATGTAGCCGCCCGTTAGTTCGTCGCCTTCAATATCTTCTGGTTTTAGGTTGGCAATATCAAGGCGATTATCATCTTGTTTAATGCGTTCGGTGAGGATATAGACGCCGCGATAATCATCATTGACAATCAACTCACACAGGCGCGTGCGTGGTGCGTAATGCCCCGTCGTACGTGCGAGATGATAGGCAAGCACATTTCTCAATAGACTTTTATCCGCATAAGGTCCGTGCAATATCCAATCGTTTTCTTCGGGCATTCCGAGTAACGATACATTATTGTTTTCGCCGTCTTCGAGTTGGGTTTCAAAGCCATAATTTTTCTTTGCAAAGGTCTGTGAAGAAGCTCCACGAATTTCTATGGCGATGCGTCCGTCGTAGCCATTAAAATCGTCAAATATGCTGTTAGTTTGCCCCGTTCCGTTGTCGATAATGCCCATGTGGGCAGGTACGCGCGGTTCGTCATATATTTCGTCTGTTTGGGTGGTATTGATGATGATTAGAGGCAAATTCGAGGTGATTGCGGTGGGTGTATAAAACCAATTGGGCGTATCGCCGTAGTTCATCGAAGTATCCGAAATGCCGACAGAAAAGAAGAAATTGGAAGACATATCGGACGAACCAATATCGTGATTATGCACTTGAATGGCGAGTGTATTTGTGCCTTCTTTTATCAAATTTCTCAAAGATGCACCATACAAAGTGAAGGCTTCGGGTACACCGCCTTGATACCATTCTGCTTCGCGGTATTCGTAGGCAGTATCGTCAAAAGCAGGTGGAATACCAACAGTACCAATATTTCGACGAGTAATTTCGACACCATTGAGATACGCCACAAAAGCATCGTCGTAATCGCTATGCAAAATCGCCATTTCAATCGCAGCCGTATCGACCAACTGAAATGTACGGCGCATATAGACAGAAGTTGTGTTGGTTATTTGCGTGTTGTCGTCGCCATCACCATAACCAAATCCACCGATACCCATAGCCCATTGTCCGGCATCAAAATCGGTTTGCATCCAGTCGGCGGGTGGTTCGCTGTTGCCTATCCGGTATCGCCATGTGTCATTATTATATATGATAGTTTCCCAATGATTGATGGATTGTGCGAAGATGGTGGAATTTATAATTAGTAATATCGTAGTGACGATGAGCTTCATAATTCGTTGAGTTGCTTGATATGTCGTTTATAATGTCTTCGTTAAATTTTAAATAACAAATTAATATAAAATTTAACTTATTTTTTATTGAAAAAAAATCAATAAATTGAATATTTAAATTATTCAAAATTTTCCATCTCTACGGAACAATATTTTTATTTAAATTATAACTAATTAATTATCAATTTTTCATGAAAAAAATCAAAAAAGGAAGCACGATATATCTCCCCCTTTGGAGGGGGCTG
>CALHBW010000288.1 GCA_937930625.1 uncultured Saprospiraceae bacterium
TAAGGCAACTCGAATTAAATAATTGGTCAAAAATGCGAAGTTATTTTTTGCTCAATCAAGGCGCGAAAATGTGAGTTTATCGCGATAAATGACCATTTTTGCAACGCAGAGTGAGTAAAAAAGAACGAGTAGTTTTGACTAATTATTTATTTCGAGTTTCCTAAATTAATAAAGCTATATACTTTCTTTAAGAGACATTCCGTTTTGTACTACAGAATTGGCGATTAGCAGAAATTTAATTTTTTGTAAGGCAAAAGAAAGGTAAAACGAAATTTTGGCATTAAATTCGCCTTGAAATCAAAAAAATATTCAACATTTCTTTTTTATAAAAAAATACAGACATGAATTTTCCCAGACTTATTGCAGTATTGTTTTTCGTAGGTATTGCGAGTATCTCATTTGCCCAAAACAAAACCTTACCTGATGTAAGTGTTCAGGAATTGAATGGAAAAAAAGTGGACATTCAAGATTATGCCGATAATGGTAAGATTACCGTATTGAGCTTTTGGGCGACTTGGTGCGTTCCTTGTAAAAAAGAACTTGACAATATCGCTGAATATTACGAAGATTGGCAGGAAGATTACGATATGGAACTTGTAGCTATTTCAGTTGATAATGCACGTTCTGCGACCAAAATCAAAACCGTTGTGGATAGTAAAGGTTGGGAATACGACGTATTATCCGACAAAAACGGCGACCTCAAACGCGCGCTCAACTTCCAAGCAGTTCCTTACACCATAGTGATTGACCAAGATGGAAATATCGTTTATCGCCACGATGGATATGTAGAAGGTGATGAATTTGAACTTGAAGAAGTCCTCAAAAAATTAAGCGAATAAATAAATCAGTCCTTCGCGGCTGTCTGCGGTCATTCAGACCGATAAAAATTTCATCTTTCTTTTACGACCTCTTGCTTCACCGAGCGAGAGGTCGTTTTTTTTGTTGGGACGTAAAATAACGTCGTACACAGAACGTTTTTCCGCATTTTGTGTAATATTTAGGCAGCTAAATGAGTTAATTCTTTGTTAAGGAAAAATGATAAAATAAATGGTTCTTTGATAATTTTTGTAAAAGGATTTCCGCTCCACGCTCAAACCTATAAGGTTTTTGAAAACCTTATAGGTTTTGCATTGACTTCCATTTTTTACAAAGATTGTTAGTGACCCAAATAAATTTATATGAAATACCTGTTCACTACAATTCTCACAGTTTTTTACTTTCAAATTCAAGCACAAGACCTTTCTATCGGGCAATGGCGTTCGCATCTGCCTTATACAGAAGCAGTATCCGTTACACAGAGTAATGAAGCAATTTATTTTGCGGGTACGGAGTCCGTTTTTTCTTTAGATAAAACCGATTATTCGGTAGAATTATTCAATAAGGTCACGGGCTTGAGTGATGCGGGTATTCAGCGTATCAATTTTAATACACATAATAACATTCTTTTTATTGCTTATACCAACAGCAATATTGACCTTTTACATGCTGAAAATAATAGCGTCATCAATATTTCAGCCATAAAAGATGAAGGGATTACGGGCGATAGTCGGATTTATCACATATATTTCCAAGACCAATACGCATGGCTTTCAACGGGTTTTGGTATCGTCAAATTAGACACTGAAAACGCAGAAATCAGGTTTACGACCTTCACTAATTTGCAGGTCAATTCGATGACGATTTATGACGAAATGTTGTATGCTTCAACAGAAGACGGCTTGTATCGCATCAATGTAAATACCAACGAGCTTTTCCAAGCGAATTTTGCGAATTGGGAAAAAATCGACGATACGCAGGGCTTGCCTTCGGCTTACTACTCGAATGTCAACGTAACATTTTCCGACAAATTATACGCAGACATCAACGACACGCTATATGTGTATGACGGCAATGAATGGTCGTTTTTTCATTATGAAAATCCATTTACATTTCTTGCACTCCATGCCGGGAATAACCGTCTGATTGCCAGTCTTGCCCGTGACCCCGGTGTCGATAAAGTCATGCTTTTTGCTGCAAGCGGCGCAACGTATGAAATTACTACCGGAGAAGTCGTCGGTAAATCTGCGGAGTCTATCGAAGATGAAAACGATATTATCTGGGTAGCTGATAGGTTTCGTGGTATGAGTAGTTTTGACCCCACTGTTTTTGGTATTCAGAATTACGAAGTCAATGGTCCATTTGATAGCGGGGTCGGCGAAATAATTATACATAATGATGAGGTGTGGGTGGCTTCTACTTCGGTCAAACCACTCTGGCAACGCCGTGACAACAGTAAGGGATTTTATCAATATGCTGAAAACACATGGTCTAATTATAATGTAGCATTTGACGCTGAACTCGGAGAAAAACAATATCGGGATTTTATCACATTGGCGGTAAGACCTTCAGATGAGCATGTTTTTGTAGCTTCATATACAGGCGGTTTGGTAGAATTTGACGGCACGGAGTCTATCCTTTATAATGAGACAAATTCAGATTTACGACAACCGATTGGGGACGATTTTAGTGTGCGTGTATCAG
Organism: uncultured Saprospiraceae bacterium; assembly: GCA_937930625.1. Classification (GTDB taxonomy): domain Bacteria; phylum Bacteroidota; class Bacteroidia; order Chitinophagales; family Saprospiraceae; genus JAHDEO01. The sequence goes on from CALHBW010000288.1 coordinate 2,521, forward strand.
GACTTGCTTTTGACAATAATGAAAATCTCTGGATAAGTAATTATGCTGCGCCCGAACCAATAGTCGTATTCGAGCCGGATGGAACTTGGCACTCATTCGCGCCCTCTGTTTCTTTTAGTTTTCCGACTCAAATCGTTGTTGATTTTAATGGTTATAAATGGTTTGCGGGTGGTCAGGCATCCGAAGGTTTTTTGGTGTTTGATGATGGCGGTACGCTTGATGATACCAGCGACGACCGCTACCGCCGTATCAATAAAGACAACTCCGTGATGGAGAGCAATGCCATAAAATCTCTCGCGCTCGACCTTGATGGCAATATGTGGGTTGGTACGGGTGGAGGTTTGGTTGTATTTGAGTGTACGGGGCAAATATTCACCGATGCAGGTTGTGCCGGACGTAAGCCTGTTTTTGAAGAAGGCGAAGACGATGAATATCTTTTTAAAGACATCGCGATTAATACAATTGCGATTGATGGTGCCAATCAAAAATGGGTGGGTACAGATGTCGGACTGTTTCTTTTGGATGAAGATGTAGAAGAAGAACTCCTCGAATTTAACACTCAAAACAGCCCGATTTTTAGCAATGAAATTATTGATGTAGCGGTAAATGGCAATACAGGCGAAGTGTTTGTCGGAACCGGCAAGGGAATTATTTCTTATCGCGCTGAAGCAACGGATGGTCAGAATTTTTTCAGCAATGTTTACGCTTTTCCAAATCCTGTGCGTCCCGATTATACCGGACCCATCGCCGTCAAAGGACTCGTCAAAGATGCCAATATCAAAATCACAGACGTAGGAGGAACATTGGTCTATGAAACAACAGCACTCGGCGGTCAAGCCATTTGGGATGGCAATGATTATAATGGCAGACGCGCCACATCAGGCGTGTATCTGGTGTATGCTACTTCGAGAGATGGCTTGGAAAAAATGGTGACTAAGGTTTTGTTGATGAATTAGAATAATGTAAAATGTAAAATAATAAATGTAAAATGTAAAAGTTGTAGGAGGAAGTGTTGGGAGGAATAAGGGAAGTGGTAGAAGAAAATACGTTTGAGTGGAGGGCAACATAGCCATGGAAGATCGAAGAAAGTGAGAGGGAAAGAGGTTGAAGGAACCGTATCTGGTGGAGGGCTCACTTCACACTGTTCTATCACATTCACTGTCAC
>CALHBW010000289.1 GCA_937930625.1 uncultured Saprospiraceae bacterium
CGATACAAGGTAGGGACAGGTCGCGACCTGTCCCTACCTTGTATCGCCGTTTGTGGATATTGTAATTTCCAAAAACATTGTTATCACAATCATCGCAACTAATTTTAATTTCATTTCTCAAAACGAATCACAAATCAACGAGTAACGAATCATGCATTATTATTCACTTGGTAAAATACCGCCAAAGCGACACACACAGTTTCGCAAGCCCAATGGCGAATTGTATAAAGAAGAACTCTTTTCTACGGAGGGTTTTTCGGATATGTATTCGCTGTTGTACCATTGCAATCCGCCTACGCAAATTAAGCAGGTCGGTGAGCCATTTTCGGTCAAACCCAAGTTGATACACGATGAACAACTCAAACCCCGCAGTCTCAAAGGCTTCAAAATCACCCCTGAAGCAGACTATATAAAAAGCCGCAAAGCGGTTTTGGTGAATAATGATTGCAAAATTATCCTCGCTGCGCCGACGAAGAGCATGGATGATTATTTTTTCAAAAATGCAGACGCAGATGAAGTAATTTTCATTCACGAAGGAACAGGTAAATTGCACAGCATGTACGGCGAGATTCCCTTTGAATATGGCGACTACCTCGTCGTGCCACGCGGTACCATTTATCACCTCGAATTTGATACAGCAGATAATCGTCTGTTCATAGTAGAATCATACAGCCCGATTGTCACTCCAAAACGCTATCGCAACAACTTCGGTCAGTTGCTCGAACACGCGCCATTCTGCGAGCGCGACATTCGCAAACCACAAAATCTCCAAACTCGTGATGAGCGCGGCGATTTTTTATTTTATATCAAAAAACGCGACATTATTTACCCGTACCATTACCAAAACCATCCTTATGATGTCATCGGTTGGGATGGTTATGTCTATCCATACGCCTTTTCGATTCACAATTTTGAACCGATTACAGGGCGTGTGCATCAACCACCTCCGGTACATCAGACTTTTGCCACGCGCAGCTTTGTGATATGTTCGTTTTGTCCGCGTTTGTTCGATTATCACCCCGATGCGATTCCTGCGCCATACAATCACAGCAACATTGACAGCGATGAGGTTTTGTATTATGTAGATGGCGATTTTATGAGCCGAAAAAGTGTCGAACGTGGTATGATTTCCCTGCATCCGGGCGGTATTCCGCATGGTCCGCATCCGGGTACGGTAGAGAAAAGCATTGGCGCGAAAGAAACGCATGAACTGGCAGTTATGGTCGATACATTCAAACCCTTATTGATGACTGAACATGCTGCCGGCATTGAAGATGAAAATTATTATTTAAGTTGGTTGGAGGGGCATTAAACGTAGCGCGGCACTTCCAGTCCGCGCAGCCGTAGAATGGTGCTTCCAGCCCGTTCCACCTTAGTTTGGCAAATATATGTGGGACACGGACTGGAAGTGCCGTGCTACATTTTACAAAATATACGCGAGCGCGGACTGGAAGTACCGCGCTACATTTACAAAATATACGTGAGGCGCGGACTGGAAGTGCCGCGCTACATTAAACATGGAAAAATTCACACAAATCACATCATCCGCCGTCCCAATGCCCATTGAAAATGTGGACACCGACCAGATTATTCCTGCACGATTTTTGAAGGCAACGACGCGGGAAAATTTCGGCGAAAATCTATTTTGCGATTGGCGGTACGAGCAAGACCGAACGCCCAAGCCTGATTTTATTCTGAATAATAATTTGTATTCGGGAAAAATATTGGTCGCAGGGAAAAATTTCGGCTGCGGGTCGAGTCGTGAACATGCGGTTTGGGCAATTTATGATTATGGCTTTCGGGTTGTAGTGTCCAGTTTTTTTGCGGATATATTTAAGAGCAATGCCTTGAACAACGGCTTGCTTCCTGTGACAGTTTCCGATGAATATTTACACGAAATTTTCTCTGAAATTGAAAAAAATCCCAATGCCGAATTTCAAGTGAATTTGGAAACACAAAACATCACGATTTTATCCAATAATTCAACAACAACATTCGATATTGACCCGTATAAAAAAACATGTCTTTTAAATGGTTATGACGATATTGATTATTTATTAACTTTGAAGGACGACATCAAAAAATTTGAACAACAACAAGTTATATACTAACGGTGGACGATAGACGGTGGACGGTGAACGGTTAATGATATTCACTCATTCAACATTCGCTCATTCACTCATTCAACATTGTAGCATTAACGCATTGTAGCATTGTTATGAAAAAGAAAATAGCAGTACTTTCAGGAGATGGAATTGGTCCCGAAGTGGTGGCACAAGGTATCAAGGTATTGGATGCTGTGGCGGAAAAATCGGAGCATGATTTTAGTTATTGTCATGCGGACATAGGTGCGCGCGCCATCAAAAAAACGGGCGACCCTCTACCGGAAGAAACAGTGGAGACCTGCCTCAATTCGGATGCGGTATTGTTGGGGGCTATCGGCGACCCGGAGTATGATAACGCGCCTGATTTGAAGGTCAGACCGGAACAAGGTTTGCTGCGTTTGCGACAAAAATTGGGTTTGTATTGCAATATTCGCCCGGTGAAAACCTATAAGGAGTTATTGCACCTTTCGCCTTTGCGTCCGGAGGTTGTGAAAGGCGTGGATATGGTCATTTACCGCGAATTAACGGGCGGAATTTACTTTGGTGATAAAGGCAGAAGCGAGGACGGGCAAAGCGCATTTGATACCTGCACATATTCGGTGCGTGAGATTGAGCGCATTGCCAAACAAGCATTTGATGCTGCCATGCACCGTCGCAAAAAAGTAACACTTGTCGATAAAGCGAATGTACTTGAAACCTCCCGTCTGTGGCGCAAAACCGTCACTGCATTTGCAAAGCAATATCCCGAAGTGGAGTTAAATTTTATGTATGTCGATAATGCCGCGATGCAATTGGTCGTCTATCCAAAACAATTTGATGTGATACTTACTAATAATATGTTTGGTGATATTATTTCGGATGAAGCGAGTGTGTTTGTCGGGTCGTTGGGAATGTTGCCCTCATCGTCAGTGGGCTTCAAAACCTCACTGTTTGAGCCGATTCATGGCTCGTATCCGCAAGCTGCGGGGAAGGATATTGCCAATCCTGTCGCAACCATTCTTTCGGTGGCTTTGATGCTCAAATCAATGGGCTTGTTCAAAGATGCTTTCCGTATCGAACAAGCTGTCAGTGCTTGCCTCAATAAAGGTATCGGTACGCCCGACCTCAATCCGAATATTACTTATTCTTGCTCACAAATGGGCGATGTAATTGCCTCAATTGTCAGTGGCGCAGAGGTGAAATATGAGCGCATTTCGGATGGAATTTCTACGATAATTTAATGCTCGTGCAAATATTTATAACTACTTTTGTGGACTAAAAGTATTTTAAATGTTTGAGCAACAAAAAACGGAACGCATCCGGGAATATTTAACTAAAATAGGACAAGCCAATTCAGAATCTGCAAAGAAGGAACTGTTTTTGGTCTTGCTCAATGACTTATTTGCCAATGATGAATCCACAAAAAAACTCATCAATGACATGGCAATGGGGGCAGAAACAACCATTGCAAAAATCCCCTTGCCCAATCGCGTCAAAACAGGTCGTGCCGATACGCAGTACGCGAATGTAATTATCGAATTTGAAAAAAATCTCAACAAAACCGAACAGCATGCCAAAGAACAACTCGCCGAGTATCTTGCCGGAAATTGGAACTCCGGGCAAGACTACAATTTTACACTGATTTCTACGGATTGTCTGACATGGAAAATTTATGCACCTTCATATGAAGAATTGACCAAATTGGAGGGTGATATTGCCTTATCAGATTTTGAATTGAAGGAAACCGATAGCTTTGTTTTAACCGAAAATAATACCAACGATTTTTACTTTTTTCTTGATAGATATTTATTTAAAAAAGAACCACAACATGCTACGCTCGAACTGATTCAACAAGATTTTGGAGGTAACTCAAAGGTCTTTTTGAATTGTATGTATCAGTTGCGTGAATATTATGATGAAATTAAAGATGAAGAAGAAATCAAACTCGCCTACGACCAATGGTATCGCTTTTTGAGTATTGCATACAGCGAATTTGACGGCTCAGAGCGGGTGTTTTTGGTGCATACTTATTTGAGTATTTTTGCGAAAATGCTGGCGTATTCCATTCTCACCAATGATGATTTTATTGACGATGATGAAATGAAAGGTATTTTGGATGGCAGTATATTTGACCGACTGAATATCAGGAACTTCACTGATAATGATTTCTTTTTTTGGGTGGGAAAAAACCATAACAGAAAGGCACTCAAAAAGGTATTTCGCACCATAGCCCAACAAATCAGTACCTACGATTTTACGAAGGTAGATGAGGATGTCTTGAAGGGAGTTTATCAGGAATTAATTGACCTTGACACCCGTCATGCACTCGGTGAATATTACACACCCGATTGGTTGTGCGCGAAAGTGACGGATGCTTTAGATTTTCAAAAAGACAGCCAAATTCTTGACCCTTCTTGCGGTTCGGGGTCATTTTTGCGAGCTGCCATTGACAAACTCAAACGTGACTATCCCAACATCACCGCCGAAGAACTCGCCAACAACGTAAGCGGCATCGACATACATCCGCTTTCGGTGCAAATCGCTAAAACAACCATTCTTTTAGCGATTGGGGATAAAATGAAAACCGTAAAAAGACCCGTAACACTCAATGTTTTTCTTGCCAATACGCTGCTCACGCCCGAAGGTACGCTCGAACTTTTTGATGAAGAATTTAACGTGAGAATTGACGATAAGCGATACAGTATAGCCACTTCTGTATTTGATAATGCAACCTTTTTTGATGCAGCACTGGATATTTGTGATGACCTTGCGGAGCGAACAAAAAACGATAACCCATTATCTATCAATGTTTTTGAAAAAACATTTAAAAATAAAATTAAAGAAAAAGTTGGAGGAACGATGATTAATAGTTTCCACAATATTTACAAGGGATTGAAAGAGGCAAAGGAAAATAAACGCGATAGTATTTGGCGTTTTATCCTTCAAAATTTGTACAAACCTTGTTTTATTAAAGAAAGTTTTGATTTTATCATTGGTAATCCGCCGTGGTTTACATACAATTCCATTAAAAATGAAGAATACCAAAATCAACTCCGAATTTTGGCAGAACGATATATGGTGATGCCCGAAAAAAGAGCCAATTTTCCGCACCTCGAAATTGCAGCAATTTTCTTGGGACATTGTGCCACTTATTTCCTCAAAAAAGAGGGACAATTGGCTTTTGTGCTACCACGAAGTTTCTTTTCTGCCGACCACCACGATGCCACACGCAGAGGCGCGACACGCGATTTTAAAATTACCAATTTATGGGATTTGGATGGCGTTAGTCCGCTATTTAATATACCTTCCTGCGTCATCTTTGGCAAGCAAGCACATACCGGAAAAAAAATTGCCGCTACGGGTGTAAAAGGCTTTGCAGTCAAGGGCAGACTTTCGACGCACAATGCTAAATTTGAAGAATCCGAAAACCGTTTAACCTATTCAAAATCAACATGGTATTATTCAAAACTTGGTTCGGCATCAGCCTTTACGGATTATAAATTTAAAGCCAGTAAAAATACAAATCATTATAAAAATCTTTTCAAGCAAGGCGCAACGCTCGTACCACGAAATTTCTATTTTGTTGAACCCTTACAAGATGTTCCTGATTTTGATGATAGGGTACTTGTTGTTGGAACAAACCCCTCAATTACAAAGGATGCAAAGCCACCGTGGAAACACATTTTATTAAAAAATAGAATTTTATCTAATTATTTATTTAAAACGGCACTCTCCAAAAATATTATTCCTTTTGCCTTGCACCTTACTGAAATGGTTATTTTACCAATAGACGTAAAAAAGGGCAATATCAAAATGCTTCAATATGAAGATATTATGATAAAAGGACATTTAGATACGGCAAAGTGGTTCAAAAAAGTGGAAGATGCGTGGAACGCTAACAGAACGGAAAAAAATCAAAAAATCAATAGTATAAATTACTTGAATTGGCAAAATAAATTAACCGATCAAGCTCTCAACTTACCCTATCTCGTTCTCTACACGGCATCCGCCAAAGATGCGAATGCAACGGTGGTAAAACGCAAGGGATTAGATATGGAATTTATTGTGGAAAGCACCTGTTATTGGTTTGCGACCAAAGACGAAAAAGAAGCCTATTACCTCGCTGCCTATCTCAATTCTGCTACGCCAAATCATTTGATGAAAGCGTTTCAAGCAAGGGGCTTGTTTGGTGCGCGCCATGTTCACAAAAAAATCCTTGACATTCCCTTCCCAAAATTCGATAAAGAAAATAACGACCACGCCACACTTGCCAAACTCTCTCAAAAATGCCATAAAAAAGCGCAAGATTATCTGAAAGACAATCAAATAGGTGAAGTTTCCGGTTTACATCTTGGCAAATTGCGACTCAATATCAAAGTCCATTTAGAAAAAGAAATGCAACAAATAGATGAGTTGATAAAAGAACTCATCATATAAGAGCATGTTTAAATTTTTCACCCAATCCTCGCCCCATTCTCCACGCCTCTCTCCGGTTGCAGCAGCGTCACTTCCTTATCATTTCCTATCACGCCCAATACCAAACATTCACTCATCAAAGTAGCGATTTGTTTAGGCGGAAAATTAACGACAGCTATCACTTGCTTGCCGACGAGTATGTCGGGTTCGTATAATTTCGTGATTTGTGCGGAAGTTTTTCGTGTGCCATATTCGCCAAAATCAATCACCATTTTATACGCCGGATTTCGTGCTTCCTTGAATATTTCTGCAGAGATAATCGTTCCTGCTCGCATTTCGACTTTTGTGAAGTCATCCCATGTTAGTGTTGAAGAACTTGCATTATCCATAATATTGTGATTCGTTGATTTATTTTGGAAACCGTAGCATAATGCCTCCGGCTTGCGTCCTCGCGTAATACGTACACATCACGAAGAGAAAATTCATGAATTTTCTCTACGTGATGTGGCGCAAGCCGGAGGCATTACGCTACGGAACGAAAAAGGGACAACCTTGTGGTTGTCCCTTGTAATGAGTCTCTTAAAAATTGGTATATAGCTAGGATTTCATGTAGTCACCGGGTGCTGACATGGTTTTAAAAAAATATTAATTACTGAGCATGACCGGCATAACCAGCATGAGAATTTCTTCATTTTCGTCTTTTTCAGCAGGCAACAAAATACCCGCGCGGGTAGAAGTTGAAAGTTCCATTTTGATTTCGTCGGATTCGAGTACGCCGAGCATTTCTACGAGGAACTTGGCATTGAAACCAATTGTCAGTGGTTCGCCTGTGTAGGTGCAGGACATTTTTTCACTCGCTTCATTGGAAAAATCCAAATCTTGCGCTGATACATCCATATTGGTATCATTGATATTCAGGATGACTTGATTGGTCGTTTTATTGGCATAAATACCAATACGTTTGAGCGAACTCTGAAAATCGCCGCGCCCTAAAGTCAATAAATGCGGATTATCCACCGGAATAACGGCATTATAATCCGGGTAACGCGCATCAATCAAGCGGCAAGACATATTGACATCGCCAAAATCGAAAAATACGTGCGCCTTATTGAAAGAAACCTTCACATCGCCGCCCGAAGGTAGTGTACCTTTCAAGAGGTTCAAAGCTTTTTTCGGCACAATAAACGAAGTTGAAACATCACTTTTGATTTCATCAAAAGCGTATTTGACTAATTTGTGCGCGTCTGTCGCTACGAATGTTACCTTATTAAAATCAATTTGGAAGAACACCCCTGTCATCGCCGGGCGCAACTCATCACTACTTGTCGCAAAAAGCGTTTTGACAATTGCTTTATTCAGACTCGCAGACGGGAGTTCTATACTATCCACCTCATCCGGTGTAGGGATGGTCGGAAAGTCCTGACCGTTTTCTCCGGCAAGTTTATATTTTCCGTAAGCAGAAGTAATTTCTACGGCAAAACTTTCATCATCTATATCAAAGGTAATCGGTTGGTCGGGTAATGCCTTGAGGGTTTCCAATAAAATCTTTGCCGGAATCGCTACGTTACCATTTTTATCCGATTGTATCTCCAATTTAGTCGTAATTGAAGTCTCCAAATCGGTAGAGGCAATCGTAAGCGTATTGCCATCAATGGTAAACAGAAAGTCTTCCAAAATAGGCAGTACAGGATTAGAACCAATGGCACCACCTACAAGTTGGAGTTGCTTGAGTAGGTCGGATGACGAAGTGCTAAATTTCATATTCAGATTTGTGAGTGTAATTAATTTTTTGGATAAGATATTAGAAAGCAAAAATACAAGTTCTATTTGATTATTCGGTATTAAGTTGAAAGAAAAATAAAAAATAGACGGTAAGTGTGTTTTTTTTGCATGAAAACAATGTCACATTATCACATAAATAATGGTATTGGGTGTACATTTTTTGTGTAAAATATAAAATTGATAAAAAAGAAGACATGTTATGAAATATCCTAATGACGTCTTATTTTAAATTTAAGCGGGTTTTGAGTATAAATTGTTGGTTTTCAGGAAATAAAAATATTTATCTGCTTTTTATGAATAAATATTCAGGTATGCACCGAACCAATGACACAAAATTTACGTCTATGTACGGGGTCAAAATATTATTTTGTGTAACGTTGTTTCCCTAAATTAATAATTAACAAAAGTTGAAATATTAAAACAGAATAACTACATTTGACTTTTATTTCAAAGCAAAGCCGGAAACCAATTCTCAAAGGATCATTAACATTGAAGCTCACAATTCCAAATTAATTTTTTTTTAAACACATTTATTCATTTTAATTAAATTATGAAGAACGTTTTAATGTTAGCTGCTTTAACAATTGTTATGGCAGCATTAATTGTAGGGTGTGCACAGGAAGCACTTGATGTTGTGGACACACCTATGGAGTCCTTAGAGGATGCACAGTTGATTACTTATGACCAGTCAGAAGTAATTGATGGTGCCTACATCGTTGTTTTCAAAGATGATGCTGCACCAACAAAAAGGGCAAATGTCAATAAGGCAAATTATGCTGCCAAGCAAAAAGAAATGGCTGATTTTGCTAAAAAGGTAATTGCTGAGAAAAATATTTCTGAGCGTCCTATCAAACATTCTTATGCCAAAACCATTAGCGGAGTTGCTATGGATTTGACTGAAGATGAAGTTAAAACTTTGTTGAGAGATGACAGAGTTGACTTCATTGAGCAAGACCAGATGTTCCACGTTACTATGGGAGGTCCTCCCGGTGGTGGCGGTGGCGGTGGCAGTGCTGCTCAAACTACGCCTTGGGGTATCACCAGAGTTGGTGGTGCTATGAACGGTACAAATGCCGGAACAGCTTGGATTATTGACTCAGGAATTGATTTAGACCACGAAGACCTTAATGTTGATGTGGCAAATTCAAGGTCATTCTTGGGTGGTGGTCAGTCTTCTAATCCAGACGACCAGAATGGTCACGGTACGCACGTAGCGGGTACTGTAGCTGCGATTGACAATTCAGTTGGAGTTATCGGTGTTGCAGCAGGTGCGCCGGTGGTTTCTGTTCGTGTACTCGACAGAAAAGGAAGTGGTTCTAATTCAGGCGTTATTGCCGGTGTTGACTATGTAGGTGCGAATGCAGCTTCAGGTGATGCTGCCAATATGAGTCTTGGTGGTGGTGCTTCTACTGCCCTCGACAATGCTGTGAAAGCGGCTGCGAGTGCTTGCCCGTTTATCTTGGCGGCAGGAAATGAGTCACGACATGCCAACAATTCATCGCCTGCAAGAGCAAACGGTAATAATATTTATACCGTTTCTTCTATGACATCAAGCGATTCTTGGTCTTCATTCTCAAACTATGGCAACCCACCTGTTGACTATTGCGCTCCGGGTTCGAGTATCAATTCTACCTATAAAAGTGGTGGATACGCGACTTTGAGCGGTACATCAATGGCTGCTCCTCACGTATGTGGTATCATCCTTATTGGCGGTATCACTTCTGACGGAAGAGTAAATGGCGACCCTGACGGTAATGCCGACCCAATTGCACATCACTGATTTTAGTAGCGAGTTACGAGTAGCAAGTTTGCGAGTTATTCGGAATTTGCGGTTAAAAATTAGTAAAAAATAAATATTTTTTGGAGGTGTATCAATTCATTTTGGTACACCTTTTTTAAATCCCAAATTCCAAAAAACAAATTCCAATGAATGTAATAATTATATTTGGGATTTGGATTTTGGAATTTGGAGCTTGAATTTTTTATGGGAAAAAATAAAAATTTCTTTCTGCTGCTATCCTTCATTGAAGGCGGCTCAGTGATGGCTTGTGAATTGATTGGGGCAAAGTTATTAGCACCTTATTTTGGTACTTCATTATACGTATGGGCGGCGGCATTGGCTTTGACCTTGGGCGGATTGACACTGGGGTATTTTCTTGGCGGCAGATTATCACACAAATATAAAAACAATGCAAATACCCTCTACTACGTATTGCTCGCTGCGGCTATCTTGTTGATTGTCATGCCTTTTTCCAGTTATTATATCATGGAAAATACCATTAATTTGAATTTGGAAATGGGCGCAATACTTTCTTTATTGGCATTTATGTTTCCGCCATTGGTATTTATGGGAATGGTATCTCCATTGATTATCAATTTGCTGACCAACGACGCAGATGCAGCAGGCAAAAGTGCGGGCAATGTATATGCCATCTCCACTTTGGGCGGAATTTTGTACACCTTTTTAATGGGCTTTTATATCATTCCGAATTTCGGGCTGTCCGGTCCGGCGATAGTTTCGGGAATTATACTTGCAATATTGCCCTTGATAGCTTTGTTGCGAAACGTTCCTGTACATGCGGCTGTTTTGTTGGTGCTTATCTTGTCGGGTGCTTTTTTGAGTAATACTTCCAAATTGGAATACAATGAAGAATATCAGGAATTGTATCATTCCGAAGGCATCTTGGGGCAGGTGAAAGTCGTCGATCATCCTTCTTACGACATCACGCCTGATAATAGAATGGGCAGGGCTTTATTGGTCAATAATACCTTGCAAACCTATATGGGACATGACAATAATTTCCAATATAGTATTTGGAATTGGTCGCATTATTTCCCTACGGCAGCGTCGATTTTTCCGGCGGGTTCGGATGTTTTGCTCTTAGGTTTGGGGGGCGGTACGATTGTCAAACAATTGGATAGGCTGGATTATAATGTAGAAGTCGTAGAAATAGATGAACGGGTAAAAGATGTTTCGATTGAATATTTTGGAATGGACCCGAATACCATTGTTCACATTGACGATGCGCG
>CALHBW010000290.1 GCA_937930625.1 uncultured Saprospiraceae bacterium
TTAATTGAAAATCATATTACTTTGGATGTTTTGTTTGAAGATATATCTTTAGATTATTAATATAGAGGCAGTTTTTTTGTTGTTTATTTTTTAATTTAGGAATTTTATACTATTTTTGACAAAACTTGACAAGTCTAAAAAATGCAACATTCATTATGAATGAAAATGTACACTTGGGGCAATATATCAAAAACTTACGGAATGCACAAAGTCTGACATTACATCAGGTTGCCAAAAATACGGATGTAGATATGACAATGCTTTCTAAAATTGAACGTGGTGAACGTCTGCCTACACAAGAACAAACCAAACGCATCGCCAATTTCTTCAGTGTTGATGAGCATGAATTATTGACCTATTTGACCGCAGAAAAAATCATAAAAAAATATGGTGCGAGTGAAATTACGCTTAACGCCGTTCAATTGGTGGAGGAGCGAATTGAGGCATATTTGAAAAACGAAAAAGTAAATGAATGAATTGGAAAAGTGAAAATACTGAATTGATTTTGCAAGATGCCATTGAAGGGATGCGTGATATGCCGGACAATTCATTTGATTTGTGTATTGCTGACCCACCATATGGCGCATCTTCCAAAGCAACATGGAAATACAACAGCGAGAAGAAACTCAAGGGCTTTGGAGGTAATTGGAAGTTGACAAGTGAAGTATGGGATTTATTGTCGCAAAACGACCTTTTTGAAGGCACTTTTGTCTGGTTGAAAGAAGTCAAACGATTGGTCAAACCTACAGGTTCAATTTGGATTCATTCAACCTATCATAATTCGGGTTTTGTGAATGTGTGCTGTCAATTATTGGGTTTGGAAATTATCAATGAAGTAGCTTGGTACAAACGTAATGCTTTTCCAAACCTCTCTGCAAGACGACTCACCGCGAGCCATGAAACCATTTTATGGGTACACACAGGAGGTAAAAAGCGAGAGTATTTGTTTAATTATGACGATGTAAAACAAGCAAAATTTGACAGTGACAATTTGAAAGAAGCCAATAAACAACTTCGCACCGTTTGGGATATTCCCAATAATAAAGCTAAGATAGAACTGTCATTCGGAAAGCACCCGACACAAAAACCGCAGCGTGTTTCAGATCGCCTGCTAATGATTTCAGGAAAGAAAGACGGAAGGTTGCTTGTTCCCTTTACGGGGTCAGGTACAGAGCTTATCGCAGGTTTGAAATACGGTATGGAAGTCGTTGGGTTTGAGATAGAGAACCAATATTTTGAATTGGCACAACAACGAATTGAACATTTTTTAGCGACACAACAACAAACATTATTTCAATGATAAAACCCAAGTCCACACTAAAACCTGTCATCAAATGGTCAGGTAGCAAGCGGCAAGTCGCGCCTCAATTGAGTCGGCTGATACCGGATGCAAATGTTTATTACGAACCCTTTGTTGGTGGTGGGGCGATGTTGCCTTTTCGCAATATTCGCAAGGGGGTTGCCAACGATATTATCCCTGAATTAATAACCTTGTGGGAAGCTATCAGAGACACACCCGAACAAACTGCGGTGGAGTATCAAACTCGTTGGGAACGGCTGCAAAACGAAGGGCATCAGGTGTATTATGAAATAAGAGATAGGTTTAACCAAACAAAAAATTGCTTTGATTTCTTATTTATCACACGTACTTGTGTGAATGGTTTGATTCGTTATAATGACAAAGGTGAATTTAATAATTCATTTCACTTGACCAGACCGGGCATCAATCCTAATACGCTGAAAAACATTATTTTAACTTGGAGTTATTACCTTAAAGATGTTGTATTTCACAATCTTGATTATACGGATATTTTACAGCAAACAAAAACAGGAGATTTCGTTTTCTTAGACCCGCCCTACGGTGGCACGAAAGGACGCTATACGAAGGCAGAATTTAATTTAGATAGCTTTTATGGCGAATTGGAACGCTTAAATTCGATAGGTGCAAAATGGATGCTGACTTTTGATGGAAAAGCGGGCAATCGCTCTTATAATTACGAACTTCCCTCGTCAATTTATCAACATAAAACATTCATAAAAACAGGTAATTCGCCATTTACAAAGATGATGAAAACCACAATAGATGCCGTACACGAATCAGTGTATCTCAATTTTGACCCCACTTGCGAATTGCTCACAAATGTCTCGCAACAAAGCAATCAAAAACTTGCTCTTTGAGTTTGTTTTCAGGTGAAGAATCGACGGCTCACTTTCAGGCTTAAATTCAAATGAAAAGATGAAATCCAATTTTCCGCGTTTCATTTGCGTGCGTATTTCGTCCTCATTATGAAAACAAAATGCAGCTCCCGATAAGATTTTAAATTTACCGATAGGAGATTTTTTTCCTTCGTATAATTGCCAATTTCCATGTAGTTTTTTATGGGCAATTGGTAATGTTTTGAAGAGTTCTTTAACGTAAGTTTTTAATCGCTCGCCAATTTTATCTCCTAAATCACTCGCCTTATTTTTGGATTCAATAGAAAGAAAAATCACCTCTTTTGAATCCTTGAAAACTTGAATCACATGGTCGGGTCTTTTGCCACCGACCAATGAAACTCGCGGCAGTGAAGTCCAACGATACTCTTCCAAACTATTGAAATTCAATACACTTACTCCCGACCAATCGCCACCCGGAGGATTGCACATACCTTCAAATATGCCCATTGATATTTGTTTTGAAAACAATATATGAATGGCAGTATCCGTATCTTGTTCAGAAAATTGATAGCTTGGTGATGCCGGAGGAAAGATAATATTTTTGTTTCTTCTTCCTCGTTTTTTCTCAATCATGTGAAATAAAGCACCATAATCGGAAGTCGCACTATCTGCAAAAATAAAATTACTCAAACCCATGACAGCTTGCCAAAGTCCATTATCAACCGAGAGTTGATGTGGATTTTCTTTAAAAGTTTCCCAAGTTTTTGATTTTGCCGGACCAAAAACAATACTAAGAATATTCACATCATCACCAAATAGCATTCTTGCTAAAGGCACTAATCCTCTATCGGGACGAGAATCATCTCCGCGAGGCTTGAATCCTGTAATCCAGACGATTAGTAAAGGTTTTTCAGAGTTTTCTATTGCCTTGTGAAACGCTTTTTGAGTTGGGTAAATATTTTTAACCAATTCCGAAAAAGCCTTTATTTTATTATTTGTAATCAGGCAAATAGGAATTTCGGACGCACCGACAGACATGCAGTTCAATTCTTGTGTCTCGGCAAGAAAACGTTTGAATGAGGAGGTCACATTTACTTTATCGGATTGTTTCTTCTTCCAAATGAGGTGTTCGGTATTTTTAGAAAGCCAGTTAACTTTCTGTGTTCCTTTTTTTTGTTTTAAAAATGCTTCCCATTCGTCACCTTTGAGGGTGTCAACACGCCTTCTGTTTTCGGATAAAATTTTGACCAATTCCGTTCCCTTTGCGAGTAGTTTATTGAAAGTTAATGCAATATCTCCTCCCTCCAAAATCGACTTGATGAGATAAAAACTCTCTTCCAAACCGAAAACAGGCGTGAACTTTTCCCGCAAAGTCGGAGTAATCGCAGGGTGCGATTCATATACAGGAAGACAAATCACTTTCATGGAGTTGCTTGTAGAAAGATACGAAAAGGGAACAATCGGGTTGGGAAATCGGGGTGCTTTTATAGTTCGATTTGCGTCAAGTTCTACACCGCCGAGTTCAGCAAAGTATAAATAAGGAATGCCAAGTTTGGCGCAGGTAATTGCTCTGCCATTGCGTTGCCAGGCATTATTTCCGGCGGGTAAAGCATTACAAAATTCGACTGCCAATATCAACTGTTCTTTGCCTTCGGCGTTAAGTTTTGTGATGTAGGCATCTGTGGCTTCGCGTAGGGGCGCACCATATTCTGACAAGACCTTTGCAATGCTGATATTCCATCTATCATGCCCTGCGAATAGTTCGATTTGGGTAATTACTTTCTTATTAATCAACTCAAATTTAGGCAAATACAAGCAATTGTCCACCCGTTTTAATTCACCTTCGTAAGCAGCATTTATCAATTCTAATGCTCGTTCACATTCAATGATATTGTCACCGTGAATACGTAATTTCATATTTCATTTGGTCTTTTTATCACTTCTTCCGCTTCCCTTTACTCTTCTTAGTCGTTTTCTGCGTGCTTTCTTTCACAGTTTTCACCGTCTTTTTCGGTGCAGTTTTCTTTTGAATAACTGTGGGTTCAGGGTCATAAATTTGAGCAGTAACTGGCTCGGAAAAATTCGTATTTCTGCCCCAATACACCATTCCACCAACAAAACACAATAATGCCAATAAAGACCCAATCAATGAAATCGTTTCGCCCGTATAAAAAGAACGCGGCTCAAAACGCATTTCAATTTTGTGCTTGCCTGCGGGGACGCGCATGGCGCGGAGTACGTAGTCGGCTTTGATGAAATCGCTGTCTGTAGGTTGGTCGTCGATATAGACTTTCCAGCCTTTTTTCGGTGGGTAATAAATTTCCGAGAAAACAGCGAGTTGCTCACTGCTTGCATTCGATTCATAGGTCAATTTATTGGGATGATAATCGGTGAGACGAATGGAATTCCCGGCATTTGAAAGACTGTCGGAACGAAGATTTAAACCGCTTAAATAATCGCTGTATTTTTTCTGTATCAATGCGGTAGTACGCGGATTGAGATTTTTCAAACCTGATAATTCTGCATCCGCATTTTCTACTAATTTAAAATCATTTACAAACCACGCATTACCCAAATTCGTATTGCGCGGAACGGCTTGTGGTGCGCTTTCTCTGCCACCCGAAATGAGGTATTTGGTATTGAGCATATCAAGAATATTGCTGTTGGTATTGACATCACCTAAATTATAAGCCACCAGCAACTCTTCGTAAATCATTAATTTAGCTGCATGATAGCCACTTAGACTTTTGTGGAAATAAGAAGTTGTTGCATTGCCTCTAAGTCCGCCGCGTGAGAGGTCGAATACACGGAAATTCGGGTCTTTATCACTCATAATTTGGGTATCGGCAGGTGTGGCTTGGGCGGCAGAGGTGATGCTTGATTTTTCTTCAAAACTATCGCTATTGACATATCGGGTTGATACCGACCACGCTTCTATCAAGACCAATATCGCAATCGTCGGGATAGCAAATGCCGACTTGAAACGCCCGGTGGTATATGCCCACAATGCTCCCGCAGCAGCAAGGATAAAGAGCAAAGCACGAATGACATCTGCACGAAGCAATCCTGCCCGGTCTGCACGCAACATTTCGCGGATTTCGGCTTGTTCCGGGTCGTTTGCTCCGCTAAAACCCAACATGCCGCTTCCCAACAACATTAGCAAGCAAATACCACCCGCAATACCCGCCGCATACATGAGCGCACGACGTTTTTGTTGGCTACTAATTTCATTACTGAAAAAACGCTGCAAGCCCAATGTTCCCATTAAAATAAATAAAATCAAACCGATATTGAGTATCATTTTAACAGAGCGAAATTTGCTATAAAAAGGAAAATAATCGAACATGATATCGTTGAAAAAGAAGTTTTTTCCCCAAGCCAATATAATCACAAAAATACTTGCAGTGATGAGCCACCATTTAATCGGACCTTTCACCAAAAATGCTCCTAAAAAGAATAGAAAACAAACAATTGCACCGTAATGAATCGGTCCGGCAGTAAAGGGTTGGTTGCCCCAATACATGATGCTGCCAGCTTGTTGGGCGGCGTATGCTTTGGCTTGGCTGCCGGATGCGCCCTGGCTTTGTACTTGTCGAAGCAAAACATCGTAAATCTCTGTACCCTCGCCACTTTGTAGAGAACCGCCGCCGCGTGCATTGGGAAACATCAGCGTCATCGTTTCGCCGATGCCATAACTCCAACCAAAAGCGTAGTCTTTATCCAAACCATCTTGTCCGGCTTTGGCTGCGAGTTCGGATTTTCCGCGAATGGTTTCTTTGGCGTATTCTTGGGTTGTCCAGAGATTGGTGGTGTTGGCGGCAAAGGCGAATATCGTAGCGATAGCTAATGCGCCGGTAGCTTTTGCGAAGTTGGGCAATTCGTTATTGCGGATGGAGTCTATGAGTTTGAAGATGCCGTAAATGGCAAGAATGAGGAGTAGGTAATAAGTGATTTGGAGGTGATTGGCGGTGATTTGTAAGCCAAGAAAAAAGGCGGTCATACCCGCACCGAGCAGATATTTGCCGCGATAAGCGAGCAGCACACCCGCAAGTGCGGCAGGGGTGTAGGCGAGTGCAATGATTTTGGTGGAGTGTCCTGCCTCCATCAGAATGACGTAGTTGGTACACAATCCGTAGGCAATCGCGCCCATGATACCGATGCGCCAGTCCACACCCATCGACGCCATTAGTATATAAAAACACAACATCAACAAGAACAAAGCCGTATGTGGTACAGTGACGCTATTCCAAGCTACAAATGCACGGTAAGGATGTAAGAGTAGATTATTTTGTGCCGAACCACGCAATTGATAGGTAGGCATGCCCGAAAACGCTGAGTTGGTCCAGAGGATAGGGCGGTCTCCATTCGCCTCATATTTTTTCATTTCGGCTTGCATGCCATAGGCATTGAAGTTGTCTGATTGGCGGAGGGCTTTACCTTTTACGGAAGGCAAAAAGTAAATGAAGGCTACCGCCATCAGTATGAAAAATGCGGCGATGTGGGGGAGGAACGTTTTGAGTATTGGATTGTT
The DNA here is from genome assembly GCA_937930625.1 of uncultured Saprospiraceae bacterium. Taxonomy (GTDB): domain Bacteria; phylum Bacteroidota; class Bacteroidia; order Chitinophagales; family Saprospiraceae; genus JAHDEO01. Next base: position 6,689 of record CALHBW010000290.1, read on the forward strand.
CATATTGTCGTGATTCGTTGATTCATATATCCATTAACTCGTTTATTTGTGACTCGTTTTGTTCATATTTTACTTTGCAAAAATATATGTGCGTCACGAATAAACGAATCACGAATAAACGAATTGTATAAAGCGCAATTTACGATAGTTTGAGTAAATTTTGGTGTTTTTTGAACTTGGAATTGACCGCAGACATACGTAGGGGCATTTATGAATGTGATATATTATACATGGTACAAAAAATAATACCTCGTTCTTCCCAAATTCTGTCTTCATTTACGCAATAGTGTAATAGAGATTAAAAAACCAATAACGAGTCAACGAATAACGAATACACGAGTCAACGAATCAACGAATAACGGCACTATGTCCATATCGAACAATGCTCCAAATCAATACTGTCTTCGTAAAATATCTTGGTAGTTTCTTCAAATGACCGGGTAAAATCTGAAACGAAAAATTGATGCGGGTTGGTGCGTTTGTCATTTAAAAGATGGTGTTGGGA
>CALHBW010000291.1 GCA_937930625.1 uncultured Saprospiraceae bacterium
TCCTTTAAAATCAGGAAAAACCAGTGAGAATTACTATGCCAAAAACATTTTTAAGATAAAATTATTTAATTATTATTTGTATAAATTTGTAAATCAATATATTATCATCGAAACAAGTCTATTGTAAAAATTAATCATTAACCATTAATCATTAACCATTAAAAAGTCCATTTTAGGTAGGATTAAAACCCTTTTTTCAAGAAAAAGAACGACGTTAATAAGTTTGAACAAACAATGCAAACTTTATGACTCAAGACACGATACTAGGAATAAAAAAGCCCAAATTACGTATCGAAATAACGTAATTTGGGCGGAGTAAAAATCTAAAACCATTTACTCATATACTCATTTAGTCATTTACTCATTCATGTGCATCACTCTCCTTGTGCCTCCATCAATTCATCTCTATTCTTCACATACTTCTCAAGCCATTGGTCTTGTTCCCAAAGCATGTGCAACACACTTTCCTTCGCACGATAGCCATGACTTTCCTTTGGCAACATCACCAAACGCACCGTCGCGCCCAAGCCTTTGAGCGCATTAAAATAACGTTCACTTTGCATCGGATATGTACCCGAATTATTATCTGCTTCACCATGAATGAGCAGCAAAGGCGTCTTCATTTTGTCGGCGTGCATAAAGGGCGACATCGTATAATACACCTCCGGTGCTTCCCAATAAGTCCGCTCTTCAGCTTGAAAACCAAAGGGCGTCAGTGTGCGATTATACGCGCCACTACGCGCGATTCCTGCGGCGAATAAATCGGAATGAGATAGCAGATTCGCTACCATAAACGCTCCGTAACTATGTCCGCCTACAGCCACGCGGGTGCGGTCAATATAGCCAAGTTCATCTACGGCATCAATGGCAGCTTTGGCATTGGCAACGAGTTGCTCGCGGAAAGAATCGTTAGGTTCAGTCTCACCTTCACCAACAACGGGAAACGACGCGCCATCCAACACCACATACCCGCGCGTGACCCAATATATCGGCGAACCGTAATACGGATAAGTAAATTCATTTGGGTTTTTGGTGTTCTGTGCGGCGGTGGATTTGTCCTTAAATTCGGTGGGATATGCCCACAAAATCATTGGCATTTTTTCCTTTTTTGCCTTATCGTAACCAACGGGTAAGTAGAGCGTTCCCGATAAATCTACACCATCGTCACGCTTATATTTGATGACTTCCTTGTGGACATCCTGCATCCCTTTAAATGGATTTTCAAAGGCAGTCAATTGGCGCGATTTATTATTTTGTGAATTTTTAAAATAATAATTCGGGTATTCATTCGGCGATTCTATTCTGACTAATATTTCGTTTTTATCGGCATCATAATCACGAATTTCTTCTAATTTATCTGTAAATTTTGATTGATACAAACGATTGGTTTTGTTCGTATTAAGGTTAATTTTGTCTAAAAAAGGAAATTGACCTTTATCCGAAAAACCATCGCCGATTAAAAACGCTTCACCGTCTTTCATGGCAATCACACTACTGCCCATTTCGTTTCTTTTGGTGACAAATTCGCCGGGGTCGCTGTATCGGTCTTGGTAACTTCTATCCCAAATCTTCGTAGCTTCTTTTGACGGGTTTGACGGGTCAAATACGTAACTTTTCGTATTACGTGTATTCCACCAATAATCATGTAGCACCGCCATATTATCATTCGCCCATTCAATATTGGCGTAGCGACCAATACTCTTGATAAGGCTCACAGGCGTACCGTTGAATGGAGCTTCAAGTTGGAAAATTTCGTCGCGGTGCGGGACTTCATTTTCGGGGTCGCCACCGTCGAGGGCTTCTACAAAAACGAGTGTGGAAGGCTTATCTGTCCGCCACGAAAAATTGCGTCTGCCTGTGCGTCGCGCCATAAATCCTTGTGGCAAATCCTCAATCAAAGGGACTTCCACCACCGTCTCCACAGGCTTGGCATCTTTTGTGTAAATGACAGTTTTTGAAGGAAAACGATAGTACGGCACAAGGTATGAAAAAGGCTTTTCGACGGTGTTGACCATGACATAATTGCCATCGGGCGAAAAGCTGATATTGCGATACATGGCACTACCAAGCCACTTTTCTTTCTTCCCGTTTAGCGAATATTTATATATTTCGGAATGTGCTAATTGCTCAAAATTATACTCGTCGTTTTTGTTTTTCAATAAATCCTGATAAGTACGATTTTGGGCTTTTTTGCCGTCATTCGTGGAGATAGTTGGTCCTGCGGGGATGGCATTTTGGGTATTGATAAGTGCTTGTTTATCATCTGCTATTATCTTGACTAATAGCGACTTACCATCTTCAAACCAATTGATGACATCGCGCAAATTGGCATTGATACGGGCATCGGTGAGGCGTTTGACGCTTGCTTTTTCGACATCCAATATCCAAACTTCTACGCCTTCGGTGGTCGTATTGGTACAAGCGATTTTCGATTGGTCGGGCGACCAAGTGAAGTTAGTCAGTCGCGGATTTTTGGGCAATCCTTTGACTTGTAGCGTCTTCGCTTTTTTCTTTTTTATGTTTTTGATTTGAATATTATTAAAATAGGTCGTGCGACTGCCGATATTCGTTTTCGGGTCAATGCGAAGTCCTGCAAGACGGAGTTCTTCTTGCGAAAGTTCTTCAATGGATTTATAATTATCCCGCGAAATCATGACCATAAATTCCTTGTCATCATCCATCAGGACATAGGGCGCGAGTTGGACATCCACCAAATCCAAAATATTCTTATGCGGCTTTTGATAACCGATGTTTTCTTGTGCTTGGGTTACACATATACATACACACAATGCGAGTGTGAGTGTGAAGATTTCTTTCATAGCTTAATTTTGTTTTAGAACGTTATCTGTATCAATTTGATACACAACAAAATTAATATATTTTTGAAAAGTTGTGTGAGATTTATGATGTTATTAACACTTGGAGAAGTTGGATTAGTAAATGCGATTAAATTATTTATTGGAAAAATTGGTCTTTTTTCATGTTTTATTCGGTTTTTTCAATCAGTTCTATTTCTTTTATTTACGAATAAAATTAGCATAAACTATTTATGAATTTGTATCTTTGCACTATTGGTCACAATATAAATATGACGATATGAAGCTCAAAGAAATTCATATACAAAATTTTCGAGGAATCAGAGACTTACACCTCAAATTAAACCAGCCTATAACAATATTAATTGGTGAAAATAATACAGGAAAAACGACAATTCTCGAAGCTTTAAAAATTGTCTTGAACAGGCAAAGGATTTCAAAAGGAAATATTTTTTCAGTCCATGATTATTTTTGTGAAAATGATAGTAGTGATGGTTTGGCTAAACAAATCTTGATAGAGTTGTGGTTTAGAGAGGACGAGCAAGGAGAATGGAATGAAGACATCACTAATGTTGAATTAAATAATATAGTGCAGCTTGACCTAGATAGTGGTTTATATTCTCTTGGGATAAGGCTTAAAAGTGTATATGATAGAATAGAAAAAATATCTAATCCGTTATGGTATTGGCTGGGCAGTGACGGTAATGAAATAGGAGAAATAGGCGCTGCACATACAACATTTTTCAAAATCGTTCAATTTTTCTATTTGGATGCTTTACGAGATGCAAGTACATCGTTTTCAGGAAGCTCAAAGTTTTGGAAGCAATTTTTAAAATTAAATTTAACACCCACACAGGAAGAAGGTTTTGTGCAAGAACTCCAAACTATCAACGATACCATACTCGCAGCCGACCCAAAAGTTGCCCGACTTAAAAGTGAATTAGACGCAATACCAACAGTCGTTTCTAATGATATAGACAACGTTTCGATAGAAGCATTTCCCGAAAAACCATGGGATTTGAGCAACAAGGCGAAGTTATTTGTCAAAACAAAAGGCAGTGGCGTAGCACTACCGATTAATCGCTTTGGGCAAGGTACACAGAGTCTTTCTGTCTTGATGCTGTTTAAGGCCTATGCAGAGATTTTGATGCAAGCTAATACGCATGAGCAAGCTTTCGCACTTATAGGCTTGGAAGAGCCCGAGGTACATTTACATCCACATGCGGTACGCTCACTTTGGAATTTTCTGCAAACTCAATTATCGCAGCAAAAAATCGTCTCTACTCATTCCACTTTTTTTATTCAAGAAGCAGATTTGACAAGTTTAAGGCTATTAAAAAGAAAGGGAAAAACAGTAGAAGTATTCCATATCAAACGTTCCTTTGAAACAAGGTTGCCTATACATGCCGACCTCGTTGATTTTTGTGATAAAAACGAAAAATACGCTTTTTCTCCTATCGGTAGTGAAGGTACACTTATATTGAGAGGGGCGATGAGTGAGGATGATTGTAGAGAATTACTCGAAATGTATCCAAAAAATACTCTTGCCCAGACAAATCTTCGTAAACTTCAAAACGCCTCCTCTATTTACCTTTCTGACGATGATTTATTGGACTTAAAATATTATACTGAACGTATCAGGGGGGAAGTCTTTTTTGCCAAAGCATGGTTATTATGTGAGGGACAAACCGAGTACCTTTTATTGCGTTATTTTGCCCAATTAATGGATAAAGACCTTGACCAAAGAGGCATTTCAGTTATTGATTACAAAAATAATGGTTCGGCGGGGTTATTTATTGTTTTAGCAAAACATTTTGACATGCCCTGGGTCTTAGTGTCGGATAACGATACAGCTTATTCAGGTATTTTAAAGGAGATTAGAAATAGAAAAATACCAGAATCCGATATTGCTAATTTTGTAGAAACTTTCAGTACGTCCAATACTGATATTGAGTGTTTTTTATATGATAATGGATTTAAAGATGATTATTTGAATGTATTATCAGATGGTTTAATATTTCATCCGAACACAACAACAGTAAGTGTAGGCAAGGTGATAAGAAATACTGATGCGAGATTATTTTATAAAAATGACGGTACATCCGTTATCAAAATAAAAGTAGCTAACAATATAGGAATAGAACTATCAGAAAATGAGAATGGCTATGAACAATTATGCCAACAAATTTTGAAAAAAAATAATAAGACGATAGAAGACCTAAATGCTTTGGGAGATGAAGTTCAGTTACTGTCAGCAAAAGTAGCGAAGATAGAGCACGAACTAAAATTGGAAAAAACAACGAAGTATAGTTTAGATTTGACTGTTCATGGGAAGATAATCCCTATAGATGCATTACATGCTGATTATGATGAATTACTCCGTTTTTGCATGGTAATACCTAAATTTAGTTTGATTAAAAGAAATAAAATCTTGCATACTCAAAAGCTAATCCGTAAATTGCAAAAAGAGAACGCAACAGATAGTAGAGTTCCACAATTCTTTAAAGACTTGATAAACAAGGTAATCAGCATAATATGAGTATTTCAACCATAGCAACAGTACAACTAAATGTAGCACAGGAAGCAGTAATTAATTCGTCCGAAAAACGAATTTTGGTATTAGCCGGTCCGGGGGCAGGTAAGACATTTGTACTCAAAGAATGGATTAAACGAAAATTGCAGGATGACCCTCGTAAATCATACAATATACTCGGGCTCACTTTTACGAATAATGCCGCTCGTGAAATGAATAACCGACTTACAGAAGATAATATTGAACGCTCCAAGCAAGTCAATCTGATGACTTTTCACAGTTTTTGCACTCGTGTATTGAGGCAATATGGTAATTACATTGAAATTCCGGCTAATTTTGAAATTTGCAGTGATAAAGATGAACTTGTTGAAATATTAAAAAAAGCAGTAGAAAAAACAAATATCGAAGGACAACATGATTATAAAAAATATTTTGAACAAATAACCCACTGTAAACGTCACGGACTATTGCCAGATAATAAGGCTTTGTTAAAAGAAAAATTTCAAAAAATAAATTTGATATACAAGGTTTACGAAAAAGAACTACGCGAAAATGCTTACTTAGATTTTGATGACCTTTTATTGAAAGCATATCAATTATTAAAAGCCTATCCTGCACTTACAAAACATTATCAAAAAGTATATCCCTACATTTGTATAGACGAACTCCAAGATACTAACAAACTTCAATACAAATTATTAAATTTTTTAATCGGAGAGCATACTACTTTGCTCGCAGTAGGAGATGACAACCAAGTTATTTATGAGTGGAATGGTGCTGACCACCAACGCCTACAATCCTTTAAAGAAGAATACAAACCACAAATTATACATCTGCCACTAAACTACCGTTGTCCTCCATCTATCATTGAGGTAAGCAATAAGTTGATAGCTAAAAATGACTTACGTTTGGGAGATTTTATACCCAATCAGGCATACACAACATCACAAGGCAAAGTTAATGTTGAGTCATTTGATACTTTTGAAAAAGAAGTAGGAGGTATCGCTTATAATATTGCAGAAAAACACGCACAAAATTTTGGGCAAGTGACCATCCTTGCCCGTAGAAAAAAACTATTAGATAAAATATCTGAAGCACTACAAAAACAACATATTCCACATAGAGTTCACATTAGAAAAAGTGAATTCGTAAGTGCACCATTAGCATGGCTTCACGAGATTTTACACTTATTTAATTCACCAAACAGAGAACGTTCTCTGAAAATTGTCGTAGGGGCATTTAATCAAATAACTAAAATTGATACCGATGTTTTAGGTATAATAAATAAAAAAATGCAAGATGATAATGCTACGTTATTATCTGTTTGGTTAGATGAAGTGAACCAACAACTAAATGAAACCAACAGCGATTTCACTGAATTAATCAATTTAATAGAAACTAAACTTGGTATTAAAACCTACAAATCATTTTATACGAAAATTTTTAAATGGTTTGATAATTATGAAAAACAACACTCTGAAGAAAAACTCAAGACAAGCATATACAATTATGAAGAGTACAAAGACGAAAAACAAGTATGGTACAATCTCGCTAAAGAGATTTTTGAACGTTTAGGTGATGAAATCCCATTAAGTGCCTTTCTCCAAGAATTATCACTCACTACCAAAGAAACACCTTTGAAAGACAATGAGGTTAACCTAATGACTATCCATGCCGCCAAAGGACAAGGCTTTGACCATGTATATCTCATTGGTATGGTCAATGACGAACTCCCATCTTATCATGCTCGCAAAAGCAACAAGCAACAAGCAATGGAGGAAGAACGTCGTAATTGTTATGTTGCAATTACAAGAGCAGCCCAAACATTGACATTAAGTTATGCAGCACAGTATTTCGGCTGGACAAAAGAGCCTTCTCAATTCATGAAAGATATGGAATTGTTATGACCTACAAATAAAGAATGTACATATTTACCGAAATTCAAAACAGCATCGTAAATTAGCAATTATTTTATGTAACAAAAACAAAGATGCGCTACCTATTCCGCCTAAATGATACCCCCAAATCCTGTCGCCTGACATCTCAAAGATGTCCGACGACTCACGCTCACCCTTACTTCATTTCTCGCCTTATGCTTTCGCTAATTTGTTGCTTGATATTCGGAAATACCTACGCACAAACCGCGAAAGCCCACGAACGAGCCGGCGACAAAGCAATGGACAACAAAGAATACTACGCCGCCTCACAACACTATAACAACTCCGTAAAAGTCCGTCCCAAAGCCAATGTCATTTACAAATTTGCACAAGCAAGCCGCCTGTTTGGTGCTTACGAAGATGCTGATAAATCATACGCTATCGTAGCCAAAAGCAAGGATAAAAACCGTTTTACGCAATTGGCATATTGGCAAGGCGTCATCAAAAAACACTTGGGACAGTACGACGAAGCGCAAGGGTTTTTCCGATTGTACGCGGTGCAGGATGGCGAAGCAGACAGCTTTTACCGACAAAAAGCAGAGCAGGAAATCCGCGCTTGCAAAATTGCCAAAGACCTCCGCGATGCACCGCTTGATGTACAAGTCGATTGGGTCGAGGGTGGTGTGAATACGCCTTTTTCGGAATTTGCGCCGCATCGGGTGGGCGATAGTTTGTTTTATTCGTCTATGCGTTTCAAAATTGCCGATAAAAAAGGACGCGAGCGTTATCGAAGTAATTTGTTGCTTTCGACAGGCGAAGACGAAAGTAAATCCTTTGAAGATTTTGAAAATAACCAAGAACATATCGCCAATAGTGCCCTAAGTTCAAATGGCGAACGCCTGTATTTTACCAAGTGCGAAGGTGGTGGCAGTCAGGATATTATTTGCCAGATTTATGTCCGCAAAAGCGCATCAGACGGCTCATGGCAGCCCGCCCAAAAACTCCCCGAAACGGTCAATATACCCGGCTTCACGGCTACGCATCCGAATGTAGGTTACGACAGCCTGCGCCAAAAAGAAATCCTGTTTTTTTCCTCCAATCGCTCCGGCGGACAAGGCAAAATGGATGTATGGTACAGCGAAATATTGCCGATGGGTGGCTATGGCGACGCGGTCAATCTCGGCGCGGCGGTCAATTCGATTGATGATGAGATTACGCCCTTTTTTCATATCGCTTCGCAGTCGCTCTATTTTAGTTCCAATTGGCATGAAGGGCTTGGCGGACACGACATCTTCAACACACGCCTCGAAGATGACAACTGGACGAAACCTATCAACGCGGGCTATCCTTTGAATAGCAGTTTCAACGATGTTTACTTTGTGATAAATGCCGACAATTCAACGGGTTATCTGTCCTCCAATCGTACAGGTTCATTGAGCCTGAATGATGATGAAGCCTGTTGTAATGACATTTATGCGGTCACATTGGCACTTGCGCCCGAAGCACCCTTGCCCTTTGAGGAGGAGTCTTCCGTCACCTTCATTACTGCCCCTGAAATTAAGATTGAAATTCCCGACGAACAGCCCCCGACCTACACGCCGCCACCGCCTGTCATCATTTCACAGACGCCTTACGTACCACCGCCGAGTACTACATTTACCGAAAAAAATATTATCACACAATTAGAAGAACTACTACCCGTAACTTGTTTTTTTGATAATGATAAACCCGACCCGCGCAGCCTTGCCGCCACCACTAAAACCAATTACGAAGATACCTATTTACGTTATTATGATTTAAGAGAAAAATACAAAAAAGAGTATGCACAAAATGAAGCCCAATTAGAGTGGTTGGTCGAAGATTTTTTTGATTGGGAAGTTCGCACGGGCTATCAAAATTTGGAAGTATTCGCAAGTATGTTACTAAGCGCATTGAACAAAGGTTATACAATTAAGGTTTCGATTAAAGGCTATACAAGTCCACGCGCTTCGACCTATTATAATAATATTTTGGCGAAACGCCGTATTCATTCTGTGCGAAATTATTTCGGAACATTTGCCGAAAAAGCATTACAAAATTATATCAATTCAGGACAATTAATTTTTTACGAAACGCCCTTCGGAGAAACCACCGCCCCCAAAACCGTCAGCGATGCTCTGAATGACCGTCGAAATTCGATTTACAGCCTCGAAGCCTCGCGTGAGCGTCGCGTGGAAATCGTGGAGATTGAACGTATTTATTGATGAGTTAATGGGTTGACGAGTTGTTGAATTGACGTCACCTCATCAATTCGTCACCTCATCACCTCATCAACTCATCAACCCGTCAACTCATCTCTATGAAAGAAATTTGGAACATATTAGAAGAAGTGAAAGACCCGGAAGTGCCGGTGTTGTCGGTAGTGGATTTGGGTGTTGTGCGTGAGGTGCGCGTAGAAAATGAGCAAGTGGAGGTCGTGATAACGCCAACTTATACGGGCTGTCCGGCAATGAATGTGATTGAAATGGACATCAAGGCAACGCTCGCTTCAAAAGGTTATAAAAACCCGAAAGTAAGCACCGTTTTAAGTCCGCCGTGGACAACCGACTGGCTCTCCGAAGCAGGTAAACAGAAGTTAAAAGCCTACGGCATCGCGCCGCCTGTGGGAAGTGTTGATAAAGCGGATTTGATAGGGGAGGAGCGCAATATCGAATGTCCGCAATGTAACTCCACGAACACTCAAATGATTAGCCAATTTGGTTCAACTGCCTGCAAAGCCCTCCACAAATGCAACGACTGCCTCGAACCCTTCGATTATTTTAAATGCCATTAGCAATGAGTGAATTTTTCAATGCGACAATGAAAATGAGTGAATGAGTGAATTTTGAATGAGTGAATTTTTCAATGCGACAATGCTAAAATGCGTTAATGCGACAATGAAAATGAGTGAATGAGTGAATTTTGAATGAGTGAATTTTTTAATGCGACAATGCTACAATGACAATGAGTGAATGAGTGAATTTTGAATGAGTGAATTTGTTAATGTAATAATTTTGAAATGTAGTAATGATATTTACTCATCTACTCATTTCATCATTTACTCATTTCAGATTCACTCATTCACTCATTCAAAATTCACTCATTTATTGACGCATTGTAGCATTACATCATTGTAGCATTACTAATTCCGCTTGCGTCTTTTGGCAGGAAGTACATCGGCGGCGGCGGAGAGTTCTTCGGCAAATTCTTTTTTCCATAAGATTTCGCAACCTTGACTTGGGATGGACTTGAGTGTAGGCAATTCGCCGATAAGTAGCTCATCGACGGCATCAGCTACGTATTGGATGCTGACCTGAGCAGCTTCCCATGTATTATCATCTATCGCGCCGATATAGCGGATGATATTTTTTTCTTTCTTTATCTGAACGACAACGGCTTGTGTCATGTGTGTAGCACCAAACTTCATCGCAATGTGTTGGGTCGTATCTTGAAGGTAAGCGAATGGATAGTTTTTTTCCTTTGCAAGCAGTTTCATCCGCTCAAAAGATTCGTCAGGACTGATATTTTCGCGTCCCGGATTGACGGCAATCACGGGGTAGCCTTTCATCGCATATTTTTTGTGCAATGCAATGATACGTTGCTCATACGCTTGCGAAAACGGACAGGCATTGGAAGTGAACACAATAATATAGCCTTTTACATTATTGTAGTCGGAAAGACTGACCGCCATATCCACGCCATTCATAGTATTGGAGGCGTTTGGAAGGCTGAAATCTTTGATTTCCTGACTTACTTGATACCCGTTTTGAGCGTTTAGAGTTGGGAGTAAAGTGGAAATTAATGCTATTACAATAAGTTTCCTCATATTGAAAATATTGGTGACTTTGGGGGCGTCGGCGATAAAACGCCTGTTTTCTTAGATTATTTGCAAACAGAGTGCCAGCGATAATGCTGCAATCAATATGAGTAAATGAATATATGATTAAATGAGTAAATATCATTATTACATTAATTATTCACTCATTCAAAATTCACTCATTGAAAAACATTATAGCATTGTCTCATTATCTTATTACATAAGATTCTTAAATGTTAACAATGGTTGTATGACTGCTTTTAATTCATCATAATTAAAAGCCTTTTCGTAGAACATCCATGTTTCGGCACTATTATCGACAAAAAGCGTGGCGGGGAGCTGTCCTCGCCAGTCTTCATCAATAAAATTATAAATCATTTCTCGTCTTGCAATATCCAAAGAAAGTACCTGACCGGACAAGCCTTTTTTCCGTACAAATGGCAAAACTTTACTTTGCATATCTTTCGATGAGTCCAGATTAACGTACACCAATTGTACTTTATTGTCTGTTTTCAGTTCTTGATATATCTGCTCATAACAAGCCATTTGCCTGATACATGGTTGACAATCAATCGAAAAGAAAGTATAAATGTACAGAATGTCATTGTTAATGTCAAGTAAATCTTCAAATTGATCGAAACGAATCTTACGTAGTGAAGGCGTATCTGCCGCTTTGAATGTACACTTTTGTATGGTAGAAACGTTTGATTTGTTTTTGGTCACAGTATTGTCAGTATCATTTTTGCAGCCAATAAATAAAAATGGTATTAGTAGTAGGAAATTTTTGATTTTTGATTTTTGATTGATTTTGCTTCGCAAAATGTATTTATGTATTGCATTTTTTATGATTTTTTAATGAAAATGATTGTGAAATTGTATGATTGTACTAACAACAGGATAAATTTTGGAAAATGCCGATGTTGCATATTTCACGCGGAGTACGCAGAGATTTTATAGTATTGACAAAGGTAAGATATGGGGGGGAAATAATCACATTCTAAAATTAGAATTTTAACTTAACTTGACGTGATTAGTTGATTGGTTAATTAGTTGTTAGTCAAGGTGTTATTGATGCTCAACCTTGCAAAAGGTGGCTTGTTTTGTGAGTAAAAATAAATACGTTTTTACATGAAATAATATGAGTGTGACACACATTCGTGGATTTATAATGTGAAATCAAAAAAAATAAGCCGTATAACAAAATAATGGGAAACTCCGTAATGACTGCTTTAGCTGTCAAGTAGGTAGCAAAAACCATGTAAGTCATTGTTTTTAAAGA